>CAYUBC010000001.1:0-39003 GCA_964442885.1 uncultured bacterium
CAACACCACATCGGCTTCGCCCAAATCTTCGTAGGTTTGACCATCATCGTGACTGGTGTAAAAGGGACAAAAGGGTATTCGTTAGGACGGGAGCATGGCTCAAAACCGCGACAGATTGGGGCGATATTCCTACCAGGAGCCTGACCCACAGCCGGTTACACCAGAGTTGCCGGAATTGCCACAGCAATCTCCCACGGCTGATCAGGGGGCGGTTCCTCTCACCTCGACGAAGGTAAACCACTACGACCCGCTGGACGACCTGCGGCAGCAAATGGTGGTGGCCGAATCGTCATCAATAAGCTCCTTTAAGCCGTCACTGCCGCCAGCCATCCTCTCGGTGACAAGACGACTGGCCAAAAGCTGGCCGATCTGGTCGCTGGCTGGTCTGACGGTGGTAACGGGCATAGGCATCCTATCGGCGATTAGCCTGTTCCGAATTCCCAACCTGCCGAACTGTCGGGCTATTTTTTGGCCCACAGCCTCGGCCACAACCCGGCTCCAGTGTGCCGAAGCCTACGCTGACCAGGGCACTGTGGATGGCTATGTGGATGCCATTGCCCTGCTCAACTCGCTGCCAGACGACCATCCCCTGCGTGGTGAAATCAACCTGCGCATTGAGGAGTGGTCAGACAATATTCTGGACTTGGCGGAAAATGCCTTCCAGGCCGGGCAGCTTCAGGAAGCGATTGGTATGGCCCGGCGCATTCCCCACCACACCGCCGCGGCTCAGGTGGTGAATGAGCGAGTAGGCGAATGGAACCAAATTTGGCAAGAAGCCGAAACTATCTACGAGGCCGCTGAGGCTGAACTCAAGAATCTGGAGTTTCAAAACGCCTTTAGCCAGGCCACCCAGTTGCTCACGGTAGGCAATGACTACTGGGAAACCGTTAAGTACGACGAGCTAAGCCGCAAAATTACCGCCGCTCGCGAAGACCTCAATAAACTCGGCCAAGCCAAGCGCCTGGCCGAAAAACGCACCCTGGCCGCCATGAAGGAGGCGCTGGAAATAGCCCAGGCCATCCCCAGCGAAAGCCCTATCTACGCCGAGGCCCAACGGTTAATTCGCAGCTTTGGCCAGGATTTGCTGCGCATGGCAGAAACCGCTGTGGAAAATCGCGACGCGGATGGAGCCCGGCAAATGCTGGATGCCATTCCCAACCAGCTCAACCTGGGTGAGGAAATTGCCGATATGCGCACCATCATTGATGCCAGCCAACTGGCCTGGCAGGGCGGCATTGCTGGCCTGGAAGGGGGGATTGTGAGACTCCAGAGTCTGGACGGCAATCGCCCTTTCTATGGCAAAGCTCAAACCCTGATGCGCCGCTGGCAGGACGAGGTAGAAGGGCGATCGCAACTGGAATGGGCGAGACAGGTTGCCTTGTCTAACACAGCGGCTGATCTGCGGGTCGCCATTGATGAGGCCCAAAAAATTTCCCGCAGTAACCCAGCCTGGCCAGAGGTAGAAGCGCAGATTAGCCGCTGGCGCGGGCAGATTGAAACCACCGAAGATCGCCCCATTCTGGACGAGGCGCGGCAGTTTGCCCAGGCTGGTGATTTGGAGTCGGCCATTGCTACAGCCCGCCGCATTGGCCCTGGCCGCGCCCTCTACGACGAAGCCCAGGGATTAGTGGGCGGCTGGCGCAGCGAGGTGCAGCGGGCCGAGGATGGCCCCCTCCTGGCCCAGGCTCAGCAGTTGGCGGCGGCTGAGCGATGGCAGGAGGCGATCGCTGTGGCCTCGCGCATTGGCCAGGGTCGAGCGCTCTACGACCAGGCTCAAACCAACATTGCCACCTGGCGGGGGCAGGTAGAGGGGCTGGAGCAGTTGCAGCGAGCTTACCAGCTTGCTCAGCGAGGCACCGTCAACGGCCTAGTAGACGCTATTCAGGTGGCTCAGCAAGTTCCCAACACCAGCCCCCAGCGGGCCGAGGCGGCTCAAATTCTCAATCGCTGGAGCTTCGATTTGCTGCGCCTGGCCGAAAGTGAAGCCCGCACCAACCTCAGCCGCGCTATTGATATTGCCGCCGCCATCCCCCCCCAAACCGAAGCCTATGCCCAGGCCCAACTGCTCCTGCGCGAGTGGCAGGCCATCCCCGGAGCGACAAACCAGGACGACGATGCTTACCGATAGCTCTTCACTCGCTTATCCGGGCGCTGTTTGCGAATCCAGGCGATGAAGTTCTGCATTTGTGGGTGCGTTTGCAGTTTCTCTAAAGTGTTGAGTTCCTTAGCCAGGGTGTGGTTGTCGAACAGGGTGTGAATCTGCCGATGGCAGGGACGGCACAGCATCACTGTGGGGCCAGGGTCTTGCCGCCGCCGTTTGGTGTACTGACGGGGGGTGAGATGATGTTCCGTCAGCTCTGGCACCGGGCGATCGCACAACTGGCAAGGCATAGGCTAAGGTAGTGAGGAGCAAGGCTAGGCGAGTGTTCTTATTTTCTCCCAAAAGTAAAATACTGGTCTGAGGTATCCCCTAACCTTGATGGGGTACCCTACCCTGGCCAGAATAGCTTTGCAGGTGTTGCGTTTGCTCAACCTGTGTATTGTTTCCTCAGAAATCACCATGGCCCATACTAACCCCACGGTTACCCCCGTTATTGAGCGCCCCAAAGCCGGGTTTAGCGACTACGCCGAACGCTTAAACGGGCGTGCCGCTATGGTGGGCTTTGTAGCTCTGGTGCTGCTTGAGGTCGTGACAGGCCAGAGCCTGGTGACCTGGCTGGGGCTTCGCTAGGTCGGTCTAAGCCTTGGCGTTGAATATCTGCCGATGGCTCCCCTCTCAGGTTTTTCCCTGGTCGATCAAACGCTGCGGTTCACCCTGTGGACAGGGTCTATGTTGAGTTAGGACTAAAACCCATTCGTTCTTTATTGAGAAAACAACCCATCCTCACCACAGTGCTAATTGCTGGCACTGTCGATGGTTTTATGGGAGCCGTGGAAGATAATACCTCTCTGGCTTTGTTTGGCTTTCTTCTGGCCATGACCGGCCTTCTGGGACTAACCTTCAGCGTTGCCCAAAGAAGCCAGATCAACCACCTGGGGCCAGCCAACATTAACCGGCTCGACCTCCACCCCGTCGATGGCGACCGCATGGGTCATCAGCTCCCGCCTTCAGAACTCCCCTACTCAGGGCAGCCCGGTCAGCCCCAGGGGAGCAGCAGCCGGAGAGATTGAGAATCATTTTGTAGTCTCTGACGCTGGCAGACCTGGCCAAAATGTTTTAGAACTATTAGCAGTTGTTCGCTTTAAGGTTAGCCATGACGTTCAAAGCTCTCTCTAGTTTAGCGGCTGCCACTGCTGCTACCGCTCTGGTAGCTACGGCTGCGGTTCCTGCCCTGGCTTGTATGCACAACAAGGCTATCAGCCCTGAAGTCACGACTTCCTTTGATGGCCCGGCTGGTTTTTCTGGCAACACCCCAGACTTAAACGCCCTTTCCAAGGCTGGCCTTGGTTTTGGTGCCATTGCGGCACTGCTAGCTGGCGGCACGGTGCTTTACCGCAAACAGCGTCTAGCTAAGGCCGCTGAAGCAGATGCTGCGGCCATTTGGGCCGAAACCGATTTGGAATTCACGACCCGCACCGAGTCGGTGTTAGTGAGTGATGACCTGGTGAATGCTGATGACAACCTAGAACACAATGCTCACCGTGACGAGATCTCGGTTCGTTAGTGAATTTAATTTAATTTAGTCAGGTTTCTCCTTGGATACTGAACAGAAAAGGCTGGCCATTGGCCAGCCTTTTTATTGCAATCTCCAGGTTGTTTAGGACTGCTGAGCGTACCAGGATGCTGGCGATAGAAGGAGATCCAGCGTCCTCCTGCCTAGTGCAGCGTCAACCTTAAGAATTAGGGTGCCTTCGCGCAGCAATGCACCGCGAAGGGGCTAAATTTCAGTCTTGACAGAGCACTAGGAGCTGTGGCAGCCGCAGCCCGTATGCCCGCAGCCCGCACCGTCGGGATGGCCATTCGCGCAAGCATCGCTGCAGTAGTAGTGGTCATTTTTCTGGATGGCGGTGCTGGTATCAACAACGCACAGGCAAGACTCACAGGCACATTTCATTTGGGTAACAGTGGTCATAACAGCCTCCCAAGGGGATAGAATAGCTAAACTCATGAACAGGCGTTCATGCTTTAAGAATAACACATGAATACCTGTTCAGATGTTGTTAGTTTGTGAATAGCCTGGTGCTTGATCTCGCTGGAACCCTCTTTTCTTCGCATGTCCGTATTACCCACGGCGACATTACCCACGGAGATCGCTCTTAACCCAGTCATGACCGATTATCATTCCCTTTCACCAGACGGGCCTGAGGCGCTAACCTCGCCTGATATTACCTGTGCCCAGCCTGGGGTAGTAGACGGCATCTTAAGCCTGGAAAAGGCCCAGCGCATGGCCGAGTTTTTTGCCGTGCTGGGCGACCCCAACCGCTGGCGGATCCTCTCGGTGCTGGCCTTGGGAGAGCATCGGGTGGGGGAACTGGCGGCAGCCGTGGCTATGAGCGAATCCGCCGTATCGCACCAGTTGAGGATTCTCCGCACGATGCGGCTGGTCAGCTATCGTAAGCGAGGCCGCAACGTGTTCTACTGCCTGAAGGATCACCACATTTTCAATCTCTATCGAGAAGCCTCCGAACACCTGGACGAGCCCCCTGAGGAGGGCGACTGGTCTGCAACTTAGGCTGTCAGCCGTTTTGCCATTACCGTGTAGGTAAAGGCAACTGGAAGGATAGACTAGTAGAGCCTGATGCACCCAGCCTGGTGTGAACGTTTACCTGGCCCAGTCTATGACGGTTTCCTCCCTGCCCCAATCTCCTTTGACGGATGGCCTATCTCTGGTAGAACTCGCCCAGGCCACCCGGCAAGCGGCTCAGACGTTAGCCAGTGCCACCACAGCGGATAAAAACCGCGCCATTGAGGCTATTGCCACAGCCTTGGAGCAGCGAGAAGCGGCAATTCTGGCGGCTAACCAGGCCGACTGTGAGGCTGCCCAGCGCGACCACCTGGCCAAACCGCTCTATGAGCGCCTTAAACTCGATGTGGTGAAGCTGCAAGGGGCGATCGCGGGCGTTCGTGATGTGGCCAAACTGGCCGATCCCATCGGGGCGGTTCAAATTCGCCGCGAACTGGATGAGGGGCTGATCCTCAAGCGAGTCACCTGCCCGCTGGGCGTGCTGGGCGTGATCTTTGAATCCCGTCCCGATGCGGTGATGCAGATTTCCTCCCTGGCCGTTAAGTCGGGCAATGGCGTGCTTCTCAAGGGCGGTAAAGAGGCGGTTCAATCCTGCACGGCCCTGGTAGCGGCCATCAAAGCGGGGCTAACCGCCGCCGGGTTTGACCCTGCCGCCGTGCAGTTGCTCACCACCCGCGAAGAAACCCAGGCTCTGCTGGCTCTGGATCAATACATCGACCTGATTATTCCTCGTGGATCCAACGCCTTTGTGCAGTTTGTGCAAAATAACACTCGCATTCCCGTGCTGGGCCATGCTGATGGCATCTGCCACCTCTACATTGACCAAGCTGCCGACTTGGCCAAAGCCTGCGCCATTGCGGTAGATGCCAAGGCCGCTTATCCTTCGGCCTGTAACGCCATTGAAACCCTGCTAATTCATCAGGCCATTGCAGCCACGGCCCTGCCCCAGGTGGCCGCAGCACTACAGGCCGTTGGCGTAACCCTGCGAGGAGATGACCTGTCTCGCCAGATTCTTCCTGACCTGGCCGCCGCCACCGAAGAGGACTGGGCCACGGAATACAGCGACCTGATTCTGGCCATCAAGGTAGTGGATTCCTTGGAGGCGGCCATTACCCACATCAACACCTACGGGTCGCGCCATACCGATGCCATTGTCACCGAAGACCCAGACACCGCCGCTGAGTTTATGAATCGCGTCGATGCAGCGGGCGTATACCACAACTGCTCTACCCGCTTTGCCGATGGGTTCCGCTACGGCTTTGGGGCAGAGGTCGGCATCAGCACCCAAAAAATGCCGCCCAGGGGACCAGTCGGGCTGGAGGGGCTAGTCACCTACAAGTATCAGGTTGTGGGCGATGGCCATGTGTCTGCCACCTACAGCGGTAAAAATGCCAGGCCCTTTAGCCATCGGGATTTGGGGCTGCCTTCTTAGACAAATCGGCCCTAATTAACTTAAAAGCGATCTTGCCATGACTTTGGAGCGCGTTTCCCATGGAAGCAAGCTATAACGGCAATAGTCTCTTGTTCAAAAACATAAAGGATGCCATAGGGAAAACGTCGTAAGAGTGCCCGTCGAGCTTGTTGGTAGATTCGTGGATAGGCAAGCAGGTTACGTCCAATGTTAGACAAACAGGCATCCACGGCTCGAACAAACTCAGAGCCTAATCCAGGAGTTTGTGCTTCGTACCACTCAAAAGCCTCTTGAATATCCAGTTCTGCTTCGGGGCGGATAATGAGGCTATAGCTCATTGCAGAAAGCCTAATCGTTGCTTGACAGTTTCCCAGGCTGATCCGGCAGTGGGGTCTTGCTGATAGCGTTCCAAGCGGCGATCTAGTTCCTCTTTCTGGGCATCGGTGAGAGGTAATTCGTCCTGCCGCTCCAAAATGCTATCCCACAAGTCCTCAGCAAGCTGGATGCGTTCAGCAATGCTGAGTTGGGAGATCTCGACTTTGAGGAGGGGGTGGTTGCTCATAGCGACACGTTTTTTGGGTCAATGCTTTGATTGTAAGACGGGGTTTCGTCGATACTGGTACACTGCGGCAGAAATAAGCCTGCCGTTCAGGAGCCTGAAACACTGACGCCCTAAGGATTTTTCACTTTGAATTTCGCATTTTGAACGCCGCATAGCGGCACTAGGTAACCTCGCGCAGCAAATATCTTCTAGCCAAACTTAATTCCCAAACCCCGCATACCAAAAGTACGTGGCCATTGGAATCACCGTGGCCAGCACCAGCAGCACAATGAGCAAAATGGCATTATTGCCGCGATTTTCTTCCGTAGTTTCAGCAGAGGTAAAGGTGCTTTCGCTTTGGGTATCAAAGGACTCATCAAAAACCGGCGGGCCGGGGTCGTCTTGACCGCTCAGCACGGCTACCAGGCGGTCGGTAGCGGCCAAAAAGGACTGGTTGTACTTATCGCCCTGAAGCAGGGGAATCAGCACGGTTTCCTGGGCAACGCTGGTGGCAATATCGTCAGGCAGCAGGGTTGCGGCTCCATCGCCAACGTGAATGCCAACGGTTTTCGTCACCTCATCCAGCACGACTAGCACCTGGTTAGCCTGGGCTTCAGCGGTGGGATACCAGCGCTCAAACAGCTTATCGGTAAAGGTTTGCACGGTTTCGCCATAGTCGAAGTGGCGAATAGTGACCAGGCGCACTTCGTTGCCTGTGGCCTCAGCCAGGTTGCTCAGGCGGCCTGAAATTTTGCCTTCGTTAATGCGGCTGATAATGCCCGCATCATCCACCAGCCAGGTGTCTGACCCAGCGGCAACGGTGGGCAGTTGGAACACCGCGATCGCCTGTGCTGGCCCCACAGCCAGGCCCAATACCACTACAAAAGCCAAAGCAAGACCCACTACCCCGCGCCAGAGCGACTGGGTTAACGAGCCGTTCGACGACAAAACAGAAGTACGCATGGGTCAAATCCGCAGAAGAACAACAGAACCAGCCACCATAGAGGCGTGCCTGTTATTACTATACGGGGCTACGCAATCTTAGGGAACCAGCACCCGATTGCCCAGGGATCCGGGTGCCAAAACCTGCTGATGAGCCTGGGCGGCCATGTCCAGCGGCATCGCCTGACGCACAACTGGCGACAGGGTGCCGTTGCTCAAGCCTGGGTATAACTCCCGCTGAATCTGCGAGAGTATCTCCGGCGGTGTGCTGAAGAGATTGACCCCGGTGATAGAACTCTCCCGACTCATCAAGTCTCTGGGGTTAATTTCCACCGTTCCGCGACTGCCGACCACCACCACTCGGCCACCCGGTGCCAGCAGCGTCAGGTCGTGGCCCAGGTTGACGTTGGCCAGCATTTCGATAATGCCCGTGACCCCGTGGCCCTCCGTGGCGGCCAGAATGTCATCCCGATAGGTGTCGCTGTGATGATCCAGCACCAGGGCGGCTCCCTGGCTAGCGACTAGCTCTCGCCCGGCTGCCGTGCTACCAGTGCCAATCACCCGCATCCCTGCTGCCACCGCAAGCTGAACCGCCGCTAGCCCCACCGCTCCCGTGGCTCCGTGAATCAGTACCGCATCCCCGGCTTGAGCCTGAGCCTGATCAAACAGGGCGCGGTAGGCCGTGGAGTAGGGTACAAAAATACAGGCTCCCTGCTCAAAGGAGAGATTCGGGGGCAGAGGGAAAATCCACTCCGCCTTATACAGCGCGAATTGAGCGTAGGTGCCGGTAAGCGGCCAACCGCCATAGACGCGATCGCCCACCTGCACCTGGCTCACCCCAGCCCCAACCGCCGCCACCACTCCAGCCCCATCGATGCCGGGTGTGTAGGGTAGCGCTGGCAGACGGGCATACGTGCCCGCCCGAATGTAGGTATCCACGGGGTTGACACCTGCCGCCCGCACTTCCACCAAGACCTGGGTGTCGGTGGTTATCTGCGGCAGTTCCAGGGTGGCCCACTGCAACACCGAAGGATCGCTAAATTGGGCGACGCGAATTCCCTGCATGGCTAACTTTGGTGCTGCAAGTCGTCGTAGGCGGCATAAACGCCCTGCACGTTG
Source organism: uncultured bacterium (assembly GCA_964442885.1). Classification (GTDB taxonomy): domain Bacteria; phylum Cyanobacteriota; class Cyanobacteriia; order Phormidesmidales; family Phormidesmidaceae; genus Nodosilinea. Next base: position 8,699 of record CAYUBC010000001.1, read on the forward strand.
TACCAGTTGAGGAACACCCTAGCTACTTCCAGAGCCAGTTGGGGCTTGCCCTGGTCAATCAGCCAGCGCAGCAGCGGTGCCAGGGTCTTTTCGTTCAGCCGTCCGCCCAGGGAGAGGGCTCCCCACAGCAGGCGGTGCAGCCAGGTCATTTGAATCATCATCCGCACTTCGCGGGTGGGGTGTTTCTGGTAGAACAGTACCCCCATGCGGCCCCGCTGAATTTCCTTGTCGATTAGCGCTGGCACATCGTCCAGGGAGAAGGGCGGATGCCAGTGGTAGCCCACCGCTTCTGGAACTTTGACCAGAGACAGGCCCAGATTTTTGAGGCGCACGCCCAGCTCTAAATCTTCCCAGCCGTAGAGAGTGAACTGGGTATCAAACAAACCAGCTTTTTCGAGCCAGTGCTTGGCGATGGCCACGTTCCCCGTGGCAAAAAAGGCCTGGGAGTAGTCTGTAATTTTATACGGCTCAGAGGTTGGGTCATCAAAGTTCGCCGTGTTGACGACGCGACCATAGGTAAAGCTGCGATCGTGGCCAGTTCTCGCCTGGGCTGCCTTGAGCGCCGAGGCGTGGGCCTGCAAAAACCCGTCTAATACCACCAGGTCGCTGTCGATGAAGATAATCGTATCGCCCTGGGCCATGTCAACCCCCAGGTTGCGAGCGGCGGCAGGCCCCTTGTGGTCTTGCTCGATCAACCGCACATGGGGAAAATCCGCCTGGTTGTCTTGCAGCCAGGCCACGGTGCCATCGGTAGAGCCATCGTCCACGACCACAACCTCGTAGCCAGAGATGAGGGTATTGTCGTAGCGCTGCTGTTCCAGCGCCCGCAAGCACTTCTCTAAAATGGGCAGGCGGTTGTAGGTGGGTATAACAATGCTGAAAAACACAGTCAGCCTCCAAGCAGCTTTCCTATCCTAGCGTTTTGAGCACTAATTAGGCTCAAGGGACTCATTTCCTACCAATTCAAAAGCCTAAAGGTTGGTCTTATGTTCCTGTAATAACGAAGAGTCAATGTCTAGCCACCAATTTTCATCAACAAATTTCAGATCATCGTTGTAGACAAGGCGTAATTCACCAATTTTCTGTAGTCTTTTTGAATCACTATCAACTGCATTATCCACATCCACTGCCTTAAGAATAAAATTTAAGTTCAAAGAACGCTTGGCCTGTGCTATGCACACGGAACTACTTATCAATTCAGCTTCTAAAGGGTGAGGTAAGATCACCTGATCATAATATTGATCGTGATCATATTTAATTCCTAGCTTAACTTGCTCACTGGCAAAAGAAACCAGTAGATCAGTTGTAGTTCGGTAGACTATGCTGGGTTGAATACTAGTTCAATTATTGGGTAAATCTTTTACAACCCTGAGGGTAACCGATAAGATCTAATCAACATATCTCACTGGAGGCATGGTTGTGACTCAAGTTGTACCACAACCGACTACATCTGCCCTTGTCCCCGCTAAAATCACCCTGGATCAATACCATCGTATGGTCGAGACAGGGATTTGGGACGAGCGCCATGTAGAGCTGTTAAATGGAGTGGTGGTCGAGATGTCGCCAGAAGGAATTCCTCATGCTAGTCGTAGCACGACCACCAGTGAGTATTTGAGAGACGTAATAGGCCGGCAAGCACAGGTGCGCGAGGGGCACCCTATTACCTTGCCCAGGGGTTCGGAACCTGAACCAGATATTGCTATTGTGCAACGGGTTCAAGATAACTATCTGAGTCATCATCCTTATCCTGAAAACATCTTCTGGGTGATTGAGTACGCTAACACTAGCCTGAACAAGGATTTGGGGATAAAAGCTGATATCTATGCCGCTGAAGGCATTTCTGAATATTGGGTGATCAACCTCAAGCAAAACAGTTTGATCGTGTTTCGCGATCCCGTGGATGGAAACTATCAATCTCAGCAGGAGCTTACTTCAGGAACCATTACTCCTGTCAGATTTCCTGAGGTAATGCTTGAGGTGACGCGGTTCCTCGTGTAAGGTTAGCGGCCTTACCGTTAGGCAGTCACTCTAGAGCGTATTGCGTCAGCTCTCCTAGAGAGACATACTCTAGGGCAGCGGCGTGAGTCGCTTCCAAGGCCACGGGCGGAGCAACGCCAGCATCGAGGGCTTCTTTCCAACGGGAGGCGCAGAGGCACCAGCGATCTCCCGGTTTCAGCCCTGGAAACTGAAACGCCGGTACCGGTGTGGAAAGGTCATTGCCCTGAGCTTTGGTAAAGGCGAGAAATTCTACCGTCATTTCGGCGCAGACGACATGAGCGCCCATATCTCCAGCCCCAGTGTTGCAGCAACCATCGCGATAGAAGCCGGTCATTGGGGCCGTGCAACACGTGCCTAGCGGAGTGCCTAATACATTGCTGGCATCAGCCATAGGAGTGACTCTGGTAAAGGATTTCTTACCTTGTACTACGATGGCCCGCACTTTGCAAAGGTCGGCGGGGTATTAAAGGCGGTCAGGAGGCAGAAGTTAGGAGTTAGAAGTTAGGAGTTAGGAGGCAGGAGTTAGGAGGCAGAGGGATCCTGGCTTCTATCTAGCAGTTTCCTAAACGCTTTATCCCGCTTTGAGCTGATCAAAAAAGGGCGAACAGACGCTCGCCCCTGACGCACTACGCTATGAATGAACCCTAAACTTCGACGGTGACTACGGGCTCGACGGTCGAGTCGGTATCTTCGGCGTTGCGGGATTGCTTCCGCTTACCCAGATGCTCAAGGGCAAGTTGAGACAGTTCACTCACCAGAAGCGTGGCTAGAATGCCATCGTCAACCCAGCCAATAATAGGTAGAAAATCGGGTGAAATGTCGATGGGAGAAACCAGATAGATGAGCGTACCTAACACCAAAACCCAGCGATACTTCGTATTGCGAAGCATCGACTTATACCAGTTGTAAAACGATTCGATCATGTTTTTCATCAAGCCACCTGCCTAACGTTGACATCTTAGATAATGTCAGAAACCCTGGTTATTCCCTAGTGTAGAAACCTCATCTAATCAGTTGGAAAAACCGTCTAAAACCAATCATCAGGCCAGTTCTTAAACAGGCACAGTCAGGGCTTTCAACCGGGTCAAGAGTGGCCCCGGCTCGACCCATCGCTGGGGTTTGCCGTGGGTGATGGCAGTCATCGCGCTAGGTCTCTCCTTGCCAGGCCAGCTATGGAGAAATGCTAGACTGCATGGGTTCAGGTTATTTCAGGGGATGGCGGCGAAGGGAGACAACATGGATTCAGCGGGCACCCTACAGCACTTTAAAGCACCCCTGAACCGGGCAGCGGCTATTGAGGTTGCCCTCAGCGTTGCGCCGATGATGGATCGCACCGACCGCCACTACCGCTACTTCATGCGGCAGATTACCCGCGCCACGCTGCTGTATACCGAAATGGTAACGGCCCAGGCCATTCGCTATGGCGATCTCGACCATCTGCTGGGCTTTACCCCTGACGAAAAACCGCTGGTGCTTCAGGTCGGCGGGGATGACCCAGCCCTGCTGGCGGAGTCAGCCAGGGCCGCAGCCGATTTTGGTTACGATGGCGTTAATTTAAATGTGGGCTGTCCTAGCGATCGCGTCCAGAGCGGCAACTTTGGGGCTTGTTTGATGATGCAGCCGGAGCGCGTCGCCGAGGCCGTAGCGGCGATGATGGCCGCTACGCCTCTACCCGTGAGTGTCAAGCACCGCATTGGCGTGGACGAGGTTGATCGCTATGAGGATATGGCCCACTTTGTCAGCACCGTGGCCCAAACTGGCTGTCGTCATTTCACTGTCCATGCGCGCAAGGCCTGGTTGCAGGGGCTCAGCCCTAAGGACAACCGCACTATTCCGCCCCTGCGCTACGGCGATGTGCATCGCCTCAAGCGAGACTTTCCCCACCTGTGGATAGAAATCAACGGCGGCTTTACCACCCTGGAGCAGGTGACCACCCAACTGACCCAGGTGGATGCCGTGATGATTGGCCGCGCCGCCTACGACCATCCCTACCTCTTTGCCGAGGTGGATCAGCGGTTTTTGAGAGCAGACTGGCCCGGGAGATCCCGCCAGCAAATCGTTGAGGCCATGTTGCCCTACATCGACCACTGGACGAGCCGGGGCCTGAAGCTCAACAAGATTACCCGCCACATGCTGATGCTCTTTGCTGGGCAACCCGGCAGCCGCCACTGGAAGCGCATCTTGACAGAAGACTCTTGCAAGCCAGGAGCTGGGGTTGAGGTGGTTCAACAGGCGCTAGAGGTGGTGCTAGCCTGTCAACCAGCCACGACCGAGTTTTCTCTGCAAGCCCATGAAACGGCCCACGCTCCAGCCCATGCCGGTCTTGCTCCCACTACCCTAACCCACCCCTAGGGCAGCGGCACCCACGCAAAGGGAAAGGCATACTCATCGGGCTGGGTCAGGGCCGTAAACTGGGTGGCATCGGGCCGCACCACGTGGAGCATTTGGTTGCCCAGGTCATCGTCCCTGGCGACGGCTGTAAAGGCGATCCAATCGCCCTGGGGAGACCAATGGCTGTCCAAAATAGTTTGGAAGGCTTGGGGCGTGAGGGCGGTAAATTCCTGGTTTTTGAGCTCCAGCCTAAACAGGGTTTGCTGTTCTAGCTGGCTGCCAGCGGAAAAGGCTAGCTGCTGACTGTCGGGCGACCAGCTTAGAGCATTATAAAAGCCAGGCCGGGTGAGGATTTGGCGTTCCTCGGTAGCTACCTCAATTAGCGCTACGACTTCCTGATTGCTGAGGGGCGGGTTGTGGGGTTGGTAGAAGGCGATGTAGCGACTATTCGGGCTCCACACTAGGTGGCTGCGGTAGATTTGAAAGTCTTCCTCAGCGGTCAGCACCCGGCGGTTGCCGGTGTTGATTTCAATCAGGTTGATGCGTTGAACGGGATAGCTGCCTTCGTAAAACGCCAGTTGAGATCCATCGGGCGACCAGGCTAAGGGGCTCCCGGCGGAGGCGTAGGCACCTGGCTCCTGGGTGAGCTGGCGCGGGGCACTGCCGTTTAGTCCAGCCACATAAATGTGTTGATTGGCCACATAGGCCACGCGATCGCCCTGGGGAGATGGATACAGGTCAGACTCAATGCGATTGGGCAGTCCGGTCAACGGGGTGATTTGCCCGGCTGCATTGGCCAGAAACACCTGCCACTGACTCTGACCAGCGGGGTCGGCCTGGTTGCAGCGCTGCTGGATGAGCAGGGTTTGGCGATCGCTCCCCCAGGCTAGCTCTAAATTGGCCGGGCGCTCGCACTGGCTGGCAAACACACGGGTAGCGCGATTGGTTGTTGGGCTCAGCCGATACACCTCGGTACTGTTTTGGACTACCGCTAACTGCTGGCCATCCGGCGACCAAAGCAACTGGCTAAACAGCCCGGTGCTGCTACTGTCAAGGGTTTGGCGCTGACTTCCCAAGGGCTGAACCAAAAACAGGCCATCGGGCGTTGCAAATAGCACCCCAGCGCCGCGGGATGCCGTGGGTGAGGGAGCCGCCGCCTGTGCCATTACCCCTGAAGTCGGTAGGTTAGCCAACCCCAGGGCCGTTAGTAGAGCCCATAGTCGAATCACCATGTTTCGTCCTTTCAAGTCCATCCGTGATCATAGCGGTCGAAGATTGGAGCGGTCGAGCAGAGCACCCTGAAATAAGATTTTTCTTGGCTGTTCTTGACCCTGGCCAGGTTTCTGAGATGCTGTAGACAGCGTAGCCAGGATTGGCTAGTCAAACGGCCCCGTTGTTTTTGCTGTTCTACTCCGCCTAAGCTCCATGAACTTCATTAGCTTGTTTTTCATTTTTCTAATCATTTCCTCTGTACAGCCAGCAATTCAGCGAAGAATTATCGAATCTCGCCGCCTAGCCGCCATTCGCAACCTGGAGCAACGGCGCGGTAGTCGGGTAATTTTGCTGATTCATCGGCAGGAATCTATCAGTTTGCTGGGTATCCCCATTTCTCGCTTCATTAACATCGAAGACTCAGAGCAGATTCTACGGGCTATTCGCCTGACGCCCTCTAATGTCCCCATCGACCTGATTTTGCACACCCCCGGCGGGCTGGTGCTGGCCACTGAACAAATTGCCCGCGCCCTGATTCGTCACGGTGCCAAGGTGACGGTGTTTATTCCCCACTACGCCATGAGCGGCGGCACCATGCTGGCCATGGCCGCCGACGAAATTGTCATGGACGAAAACGCCGTGCTGGGGCCAGTGGATCCCCAACTGGGGAATGTGGCTGCGGCTAGCATTCTCAAGGTGTTGGAAGGCAAGCCCCTGGAGAAGATCGACGACCAAACCCTGATTACTGCTGACGTGGCTCGCAAGGCTATCAACCAGGTGCAGCGCTTCGTCCGCACCTTGCTAGAAGACACCTTTCCTCGCCAAAAAGTTCACCCCACCGATATCGACAAAATTATCGACCGGCTGACCACTGGCCAGGTCACCCACGACTACCCCATCACCGTTGAAGAAGCCACCGAGATTGGCTTACCCATTACCGTTGGCCTACCGATGGAAATTTATAACTTGATGGATCTCTATCCCCAACCGATGGTAGGACGGCCCACGGTGCAGTACATCCCGATGCCGTACCAGAACCCTCCCACATTGCCCGCTAGTAAAGGGCAGGTTAGAGGTACACTACGGTAACTCCGGTGCCACCATCCACCTGGTCAGCCGCTTCAAAGCGTTGGACTTGAGGATGAGCCTTGAGGTAATCTTGTACGCCGCGCCGCAGTTTGCCCGTGCCGTGGCCGTGGATTACCCACAGAGCACCGCTGGCTTTGGCGATGGCTTCTTTTAAAACCGCTTCGGCCTCCACGACTCGCATCCCCCGTAGATCAACGGTGTTGCGAGAGGTGCGCACCGCTGGCGCTGGGGGTGCAGCCTGGGCGGCTGGTACCGTGTTTTGCGGTTTGGGCTTGGGCGGTAGCTCGGCCTTTTCCCCCTGAAGCGACTCAATATCGGCCAGGCTAACGGTGGTTTTCATTAACCCAAAGCGCACCGTTAGGCGATGATTGTCATCCGGGGCGGTCAGCACCTCAGCGGTTTGGCCCAGGCTGGGGATGCGGACGCGATCGCCCACTTCGGGCTGAAAAGCGGGCCGCGCTGAGGTCGCCGCCGGGCGTGCCGGTAGATGGGTAGTGGCAATGGCATCCACGGCTTCCGTGGCTTTCTGAGCATCCTGGGCGGTCACATTGCCCTGCTGAAGCTGGCGAATCACCTTGGCAATATCCGCTTTAGCGGCAGCGATCGCCTGCTGAATGGCCGACTCTTGTTGCAGCTTCAGCTCCCGCTCTCGCTCTCGCAGCATCTCAGCCTTACGACTGACTTCCTGGTGCAGGGCTTCGGTCTGAGCCAGTAACGCCGCTGCCGCCTGGGATTTTTCTTCCTGTTCCCGGCGCTGAGCTTCCAGGCCAGCAATTACCTGGTTGACATCGGCTTGAGCCGCCACGGCCATTTGAGACGCGGCCTCATCCAAAATCCCAGCATTCAACCCCAACCGGCGGGCAATCGACAGGGCATTCGACCGCCCTGGAATGCCCCACAGCAGGCGATAGGTGGGCGAAAGGCTGACCTCGTCAAACTCCACGGAGGCATTCTCAAACCGGGAATCCTGGTATTTGAGGGCTTTCAGCTCACCATAGTGGGTGGTAGCAACCGTCAACCGAACCCCATCGGCCAGGTGTTTGAGTAATGCAATGGCCAGAGCCGTTCCCTCGGTGGGGTCAGTCCCCGCGCCCACTTCATCTAGCAGAACCAGCGCATTAGCCGGGTTGGGGCCAGGAGAAGCCGAGGTCGAGCTTGGAGGACATCGGTCTACGGCATGCTGATCGTCAAGACCCGTTTGCTGAGAGAATTCTGGCTGTTCTGGATGGCGCAGTGGTGCAAGATGCTGATCGTCAAGACCCGTCTGCTGAGGGACTTCTGGCTGTTCTGGCTGTTGCGGTGGTGCAATGGCAGGGGCCGGGTCGATGGCGGCCAAAATTCGGCTAATCCGGCGAACATGCCCCGAAAAGGTGGAGAGACTTTGCTCAATGGATTGTTCGTCGCCAATGTCGGCTAACACGTGCTCAAACCACGGTAGCTCTACTGGCTCACGGGCGGGCACAAACAGGCCGACCTTGGCCATCATGGCGGCTAGGCCCAGGGTTTTTAGGGTAACGGTTTTGCCCCCGGTGTTTGGGCCGGTAATGGCCACAACTCGCAGAACCGGTTGTATGAGCAAGTCAATGGGGACAACCTCAGCGCCCTGTTCATGGCGTTGCTGCCAAACCAGCAGCGGATGACGCAACTGTCGCAGGGTGATGGGCTGGTGCGCTGGCGTAAACCGGGGCGGGTTCGCCTCTAGCCAGAGGGAGTAGCGGGCTCTAGCATGGGCCAGGTCAAGGGTGGTAACGGTAGCCAGGAGATGTTCTAAATCATCGGATACGGCGGCGAGTTGCTGAGTCAGGTCGCGCAGGATGGCTTCAATTTCGGTGTGCTCCTGGCGCAGCAACTGTCGTAGCTGGTTGCCCAATTCCACAATGGCGTTAGGCTCGATGTAGAGGGTTGCACCGCTGATCGACGCATCATGCACCAGCCCCGGAATCGCATCCTTTTGGGGGGCTTTGACCGGTAGCACAAAGCGATCGCCCCGCTGGGTAATCAGGGGCTCCTGTAGAGCATTGGCCTGACGCTGCATAATCCGCTGGAGCCGCTGCTGAATGTCGTTACGAGCGGCTTTGAGGCGATCGCGAATAGCCCCCAGCTTGGCGCTAGCCCGATCCGTGACATCGCCCCGATCGTCGATACAGTGGTGAATACGCTGCTCCAGCTCTGGGTAAGTTCGCAAGTTGGCCACCAACGCCTGAAGCACCGGCAGGTCTTCTCCAGCCTGAGCATCGATCATCCGACGCAACTGACGAGCCCCATTCAAGGTAGTCGCTACATCAATTAACTCCTGGCCACTGAGCAAACCGTTATGGCTAGCCCGTTCTAGCGCTCCGCTGATATCTCGAATGCCGCCGAAATTTAGCCCTTGGGTCTGCTGATCAAGCCAGTAGACCTCACGGGTTTGGGCCAGCAGTGCCTCACTGGCGACCTGGCTAGCGGGCACTACCAACCGTTGAGCCGCCAGAGTACCTAACTTGGTCGCTGCAAAGGTAGAAAGATGCTGGCAGAGCCGAGGCCATTCGAGCAGAGTAAGGGTTTCTTGCTGAATCAACGATTAGGTTAAGAAAGGCAATGTCTTTAGTATAGAAAACTCTCGCCGCTGACTTCTGGTTCTGGCGGCCCATTCCAAATAAATCAGCCTTTAGTCAGGGCAAACACTAAGGCCAGGTTGAGAGAAACCACTTTTTCACCTAACTCTCCCCTAAACTGAAGGCATACGCTTTAGTTTTGGCCACTGGTCGCTGCACCCGGTCTGTTGCTGTGATGATTTGCTGCCTTAACCCCAACTGCCCCCAACCCAATCACGCAACGCTGGCCGAGGTCTGCCCGACCTGTGGTAGCCCGCTCACGCCCCGCTTGAGAGGTCGCTATCGCCCCGTTAAGCTCATTGGGCGCGGGGGATTTGGGCGCACGTACTTTGCGGTGGATACAGATCGCCTGAACAATCGCTGTGTGATCAAGCAATTTGCTCCGCAAACCCAGGGCACCAAATCCTTTATCAAGGCGGTGCAGCTCTTTGAGCAGGAAGCCATGCGGCTCAACGAACTGGGCGAACATCCCCAAATTCCCACTCTGCTGGCCTACTTCGAGCAGGACAAGTATCTCTATCTAGTGCAGCAAATGATTGTGGGACGCACCCTCTTTCAGGAGGTGGCCACCCAGGGTGCCTACGATGAACCGGCGGTGCGTCGGCTCTTGGATAACCTGCTGCCGGTACTGCACTTTATTCATCACAAGGGCGTCATCCACCGCGACATCACACCGACCAACGTGATTCGGCGCAAAACCGACCAACTGCCCGTGCTGATTGACTTTGGCGTAGCTAAGCAATTTAGCGAAGCCGTAATGTACGAGCCCGGCACCCGCATTGGCACCGAGGGTTATGCCCCCATTGAGCAACTGCGCAGCGGGCAGGCGTATCCCTCTAGCGACCTCTATAGTTTGGGTGCCACCTGCCTACATTTACTCACCGGCTGCAAACCTGAAGATCTCTACAGCCCCCTGGAGGGCCGCTGGATGTGGCAAGAGCGGTTGCAGCAGATGGGGCGCACCGTTAGCCCTGGCCTAGCCGAAATTTTGAACGGCATGACGCGGGATTTGGTGAATGAGCGCTACCAAACTGCCCAGGATATTATCAATGACCTGCAACGCCTGCCTAAGCTAGAGGGCAGTGTACCGGGATGGCTCTCCACTCCATCGGCCAATAGCCTGTTTTCTGGCTTGCAGCAGCAGCTCAGCCGCAGCCCGGCGGCAGCCCCAGGGTTCTCTGCCCCCAACCCGGCCCTCCCCTACGATGAATTTCCCGTCACCACCCCCTCAGGGCAGGCCGGAACGGAACGCACCTCTCGCCCCCAGGTTTCCAAAGCAGCCCCTGCTAATACCCCGCCTACCCAACCGCCAAACTTACCCTTATCCCCACCGCAACCCACCTCCCGACCCCCCACGTCTCAGCCCGCCAAAACCGGGCCAGGTTGGCAATTGGTTAAAACCTTAACGGCCCATCAGTCTTGGGTCATGACTGTAGTCTGGAACCCCAAGCGGCCCACCCTGGTCAGTGGTGGCCTGGACGATACAATTCGGGTGTGGAACTGGCAAACAGGGCAGGTGCTCTATACCCTGGCTGGTCACGATCGCGGCGTCAATAATGTGGCCATTGGCACGGGCGGCCAGGTTCTAGTCAGTTGCGGAGACGATGCGGCGGTGCGGGTCTGGAACCTGAGCGATGGCACATTGCTGCATACCCTCAAGGGGCATCTCCGAGATGTGACGGCAGTGGCCATTGGCAGCCAGGGCTTTCTTCTGGCCAGCGGCAGCAAAGACGGCACCATCAAGCTTTGGACCCTGGATAGGGGGAATTTGATTAAAACCCTGAGTGGCTCAGGGGGCATGATCAAAACCGTAGCCCTGGCCGCTAATGATGACCTCTTAGTCAGCGGCGGGTTGGATAATACGGTACGCCTCTGGAATCCCCAGACAGGGGATAATCTCCGGGTTTTAACGGGGCACATCAATACCGTTAACCAGGTGGCCGTTAGCCCAGACAATCACTTCATTGCCAGTGCTAGCAAAGACCGCACCATTCGGCTGTGGGAGTTAACCACTGGCAATTTGTTACAAACGCTGCAAGGGCACACGCAAGAAGTCAACACTGTAGCCTTCTTCCCAGACAGTCAACGGCTGGTTAGCGGTAGCAGCGACGGCACCGTCCGCATTTGGGAAACTGGCGGTGCCCTACAACATACCCTGACCGCTCACATCAACCCGGTACACGGGGTAGCGGTTCACAGCAGCGGCAAACTCATCGCCAGTGCCAGTGCCGACAAAACTATCAAACTCTGGCAGTGGATGCGCTAGCTCCCCTGAAACCTGGCCTTAAACTCCTCGTAAATCCGGCTGACCGTTGATGACTCCATCCCCAGGTCGGGCAATCTAAGCTATAAGGCCACGTATTTCCCAAGGGTTCATGACCTTAAGCCGCGATATCGACCTTGCCGCCGTTTCCAGGAAACTTCAGTTGTCTCAGTCTGCTAGTGCCAGGGCCTACCTTATTCAGCTTTCCACCCACCAGCGCCAGCCGCTACTGGGGCACTACCAGACCGGTCAACTGTGCCTCAATGACTACGGGGTGATTGTTGCCGATGAGTGGGTCAGGTCTGCGGCCAATCGCAAAGGCATTGAACTAGACCAATGGCTGATAACGCCCGACAGCATTCGGGCAATTCTCTTTGTACAGGCCACCCTATCCGGCGGAGCAGGACGCCCATTGGTGGGCAACTTAACGAGCCAAAAACCCTGGCTGCTGTCATCCTTTATTGCCAGTTTCAAAGCGGCGGCGGCTAAGCGGGTAAATCTACGCCGCAATCAGCCCGGTCAACCCGTGTGGCAACGCAACTATCAGGAACATCCCATTATCGACACTAAGGCACTCACCAAGCTAAGGGATCACCTGCGGGAGGCCGCTGGCCAGGAAACCGAACGATGGGGCAGTGTCTAACCCCAACCTGGGCATCACCATCGGCTTAGGCTCCGTATTCAGCGTAGAGTTAAGTAAGGTAACCGCCGCCCCACCTGGCCCCAGGAGAGGCTGGATCGTAGCCTGGCTCAACCGTGATCAAAACCGTGATCAAAAACGCCTTCAAAATTGCCCGTGTCATGCTGTCCGTTTACTACGCCTACATGGTGGAGTACCGAGCTGAGCTGTTGTTTTGGGTGCTGTCGGGAACCTTTCCGTTGATTTTGATGGGCCTTTGGGCTGAGGCCGCTCGCAGTGGGCAGTTTGATTTAGCACCCACGGAACTGGTGCAGTATTTTTTGGCCGTATTCCTGGTACGGCAATTTACCGTAGTCTGGGTGATTTGGGAATTTGAGCGAGAGGTGGTCGAAGGTAAGTTATCTCCCTACTTACTTCAGCCTGTGGATCCGGTTTGGCGGCACTTCTTTAGCCATGTGTCAGAACGCTTTGCCCGACTGCCCTTTGCATTTTTGCTGGTGGGCTTATTTCTATTGCTCTATCCCCAGGCGGCCTGGTGGCCCACCCCAGGGAATTTTCTGTTGGCTATTCTGGCCATTATTCTGGCCTTTTGCCTGCGCTTTGTCATGCAGTACACCTTTGCCCTGATGGCCTTCTGGACGGAGCGCGCCACCGCCCTGGAGCAATTCTGGTTTTTGCTTTACACCTTCTTGTCTGGGATGATTGCCCCGCTGTCCTTATTTCCTGACACCGTGCGAGCCATTGTGCTGTGGACACCCTTCCCCTATCTGATTTATTTCCCGGCCAGCCTGCTAATCAATCGGGCTGAGCATGTAGTCCAGGGTTTTACCGCTATGGTGCTGTGGAGTGGGGCGTTTTTGGTGCTGAATCGCTGGCTATGGCGGCAGGGGCTACGCCAGTATTCGGGCATGGGGGCATGATGGCGCGTTACTGGCAGGTCTTGCGGTTGTTCTGGAGTACGGCACTATCGGCAGAGCTGGAGTACCGCGCTAATTTTGTGATTGCCGCGCTGACCAGTCTGGGTGGTCTGGTAGGCAGCATCTTTGGCTTGTTTTTGTTCTACCGAACGGGCTATCAGTTCCAGGGTTGGAGTTGGGAACAGGCTCTCCTGGTGCTGGGCATGTTTACGCTACTTCAAGGGTTCTCGGCCACAGTGCTGATTCCAAACTTGAACAAAATTGTTACCCAAGTTCAGCAGGGCACCCTCGATTTTGTGCTGCTCAAGCCCATCAGTTCTCAATTTTGGCTATCGACCCGAACCATTTCCCCCTGGGGATTGCCGGATGTGATCTTTGGGATGGTTGTGATTGCCTATGCGGGTCGGCGTCTATCCTTAAGCTGGGCCTCCTATTGGTTGGCAGGGCCGCCGCTGATCCTAGGGTCGCTCAGTCTCTATAGCCTTTGGTTTATGCTGGGAGCCACCAGCATCTGGTTTGTAAAAATCTACAACGTTACCGAAGTGCTACGGGGGCTGTTGGAAGCCGGGCGTTTTCCTATCGTGGCCTATCCCGTGGCTTACCGCATATTTTTCACGTTTATAATTCCGGTGGCGTTTTTAACCACTGTGCCAGCTCAAACCATGCTGCGCCAAGGAAGCCAGGTTTGGCTGCTGGCCTCGGCACTGCTGGCTGGGGTGCTGCTGGTAGCATCCAATCGTTTCTGGAAATTTGCTCTGCGCTTTTACACCAGCGCCTCAAGCTAATGCAAAAGTCCTTCAAGGCGGGAAAAACCTATTTTCTCAAGCAGAAACCCTTACATAGCAAGGGCTTCTGCTTATACCTTCTGCCTTATCCTTTCTGCCTTCTGCCTTTCAGTACAAGTGGCTAACAGCGCGTTTCTAGATACTGGCCAATCATAATTTCCTGCCCTGCACGAGAAATCACGGTTTGACGAGTACGATAGCGCTGCCCAATGAGCTTAATTTCCTCCTCAAAGGAAGAATCGTTGTACTCAGTTTTGAGCTGCATGGTGCGATTGTCGGGGAAGAGATACTGGGCCGTAACCGGCTTAGTCGTGGCAAAGCCTCGATCACGGTACAGCGTCATGCCGCGCACCCCAAACACTGTGCTACCAACCACGGGCTTTTTGCCGGTGCCCACGTAGTCGCTCTCCCAGGCTACCGCCGTACCGCAAATGAGTGGCTTTTGAGGGTCTAACCCGTGCAGTTGAGCCAGTTGCAGCAGTTGCTCCGCCCCAGATTCCAGAAATTCAATCTTGATCTGGCTCACCACCTCCTGGGTTTCACCGCTGCTGAGGGTGTAGTAGCGACGTTCAGAACGCCATTCCCCAGCGGTTTCTTGAAAGAAAGCCGTGACCAAAGGCTCGGCTAGAATACGGGCGGCATCGACGGAAAAGGGCATAGGTTTACGACAGCAAGGAGGACTACTTGAATGGATATGTGAGCAGACTAGTCAATCCCTAGGGCAGACTTTGTTAATTTTCTTAATCATAGCGCCCAGAGATTAACCCGACAATTCCCTCAGGGGGTCATATTGTTTGAGATTGGAGCCATTCTACGGGGCTTGACCGAGAATTCTGTAAGCATTATTACTTAATAGTTCAGCCGTTTCAGCAAGCGGCCAAAATCCTGGTAGGTTAGAGCTAATTCCAAACGTCCTGGGGCCTGAGCGATGGATCTCTCTGACATTGCCTACTTTTTTGACTGCTGCATGGGTCAGTGGTCCATTGAGCGCACCTACCACTACCTCACCTACCAGGAGATAGAACGCTCCCATACAGACTTTCGGGTCGAGCCCATTACCGCAGACCTGAGGCGCAAGGTGCTGGCCGATAACAATTACCCTGAAGCCGATAATTTGGAACATTTACCGGGCTTTCAGCTTGAGTTTCATACGGTGTCCGACAAGGGAGAAGCGGTCTCCCAGGAATTGCGCGCCCTCTTTGTGCCCAAGCATCAGGTAGACGGGGTAATTACCGGCGATTATTTGCGCGATCGCGCCTACGAAGAAGCCCGACCAATTGTTTCCACCTTTCGCTACGACCCAACTACCCGCGAGCTGTTAATGACCACACCCTACAGCCGTGTCGTCTCCGTCGATTCCATTCTGCTGGTTAATCCGGCCATGCGTATTCGCCGCATTCTCAACTACCAGCGCCCAGCCGAGGGGCAACCCCTGGATACCCTGGTTCTGGTTGGGTTTGGGGTAGAACAAAAAGTCCAGTAATGTCAATTACTTAGTCTCAAATACTCCTCAAACTCTCGCAAAGCCACGCTGGATCCTGCCAACCAGGCTCGCTCCACGTACTCAGGCAAAAGAGTTTTCACATCCACGGTGGGAAAGGTTAGGCTAGTCAGCCTCTCCTCGTAGCCTTCTGGCATCAGAGAGTACAAAGCAAGACTGCCGGGCCGATAAACCCACACCTCTGGAACGCCTAAAATTCCGTAAACCCCCACATCGGTACGGGAGGTCAAGTCCATTTCAATCACTAAATCAGGGGGTGGATCTTGACTCAGATCGATGCGCTCTTTTCCCAAAACCGCCTGCCAGTTTTGGATGTAAAAGCAGGCATCAGGCTCCGCCCCCGCCTGGTTGAACCGTTTCAGAGTAATGGGATCAAAGCCATGCCAGTCTCGCTGCTGATGACGCAATAACGCAATCACCAAGTCTGCAAGCGTGCGGCTGCGATTGCCGTGAGCCGCGAGAGGAGCCATAATCCGTATCTCTTGGGTATGGGCGTTGTAGTGAATCTTGACCGCCGCATTATCCCCACGGCTGACCAACATCGCCTCGTAGTCATCCCAGGTTTGATGGCTGAAAATAACGTCACTACCTGGCGATAAGTCAATATGGTCTGGGCTAATGGTGACAAGCATAGGATTTTACTCTCCCCTTAGTGGCTCTTCGCTGCGCTAGGAAAACGCCAAATCCATGGCCGTTGCGGCTGAGTGAGTTGGCGGTCAGGCTAGTCTCACTGCTGTACCGCTGGCCGCTACCATCAACATTGTGCCGCCGTTATCAATGGTGATGGATTCATAATCCACATCCACCGCAATTACCGCATCCGCCCCAAGCGCCTTGGCGGCTTGCATCATCTCTTTGATGGCCATATCGCGGGCCTGCTGGAGGGATTTTTCATAGGCCCCAGAGCGCCCACCCACCACGTCTCGAATTCCAGCGAAGAAATCCTTGAAAATATTGGCTCCCAGCACCGCTTCGCCATTCACCAAACCGCAGTATTGGATAATCTGATGCCCTTCAACATTGGGGCCAGTAGTCAGAATCATGCCAGCAAAACTCCTTAACAACTTACTTGCAAGCAAAAATACCCGGCCTATTTGCTCAAGCAGAACCTCTTGTGTAACTTAGCTTTCTGCCTTTTCCCGTCTGCCTTCCCATACTAGGTCGCTATCCGCATACTTAAATCTAACCAGGGCGCACGGGTAATGGGGGCACTGCTGGAAATAAAGTCCACTCCGGTTTCGGCAATGGGGCGCAGGGTCTCCAGGGTCACGTTGCCAGAGGCTTCGATTTGAACGGCTGGGTTAGTCTGCCGGATCCGCTCCACGGCTACCTTCATGACCTCCACAGCCATGTTGTCGAGCATGATGATGTCTACCGGGCAGGTAAGGGCGGCTTCGACCTCGGCCAGGTCAGCGGTTTCAACTTCCACCGCCATTGGGTAAGGCAGGGTTTGGCGAATCTGCGCCACCGCCGCCTGGATGCCCCCAGCCGCGGCAATGTGGTTGTCTTTGATCATCACGGCGTCATCCAGACCCAGGCGATGGTTGACCGCGCCGCCCACCCGAGTTGCATATTTTTCTAGCAGGCGCAGGCCAGGGGTGGTTTTGCGAGTATCTACCAACTGAGTGGGATAGTCGGCCAGCCGGTCAACGTACTGGCGAGTGGCGGTAGCAATGCCGCTCAGTCGCATGGCCAGGTTGAGGGCCACGCGCTCCCCCATTAACAAGGCACTGAGCGGCCCCTGCAAGGTGGCAATGGTGGTACCAGCGGGGCAAAATTCGCCATCTTGCACCAGCGGCTGGAACGTAACCCTATCCTCTAGCAATTGAAACACGCGACCAGCTATCGGCAGTCCAGCTATGATTCCCGGCGCTTTGGCTACCCATTTGGCTTCTCCAGGCCGGGTAGCCAGTTCCCCCAGGCCACTGGTCGTCCAATCGCCCCGGCCAATGTCTTCCTGGAGCCAGGCCCGTAGGTGGGAATCAAGGGTGATAGTAGGCAACGTTAACGGCAGATTTTGATGCATAGCCAGGACATTCTTGCTTAATAGTCCGCAATTTCTGCCACTACGGGAAATAGTGTGCTAACTTACGGGTAATGCTGATGGATCAGCAGGTAAACCCTTGAAATTGTACCGTTTAGGATTCAGGAGGTGATGCCCATGCAAGAAAGTAGTAAACGTGTGGGTCTTCAGGTTAACGTAAGCCGGCTGTGCGCCGGGGCTGTGCTCTAAATATCAGTGTTGGCTACTGGTTAGCCAACTCAGCTCTTGAAGCTGGCTGATGAGGGTTCCTCCCGGCAGTCAGGTTTAACCGAAGATCCAGCTAGACCGCCCCTGCCTTTGAAGAGTAATTCTTCCCCAGGCAGGGGCGGATAGTTTTTGGGGATAGCGCCTGATTCTATACCAACCTCCTTAGGGATAGCTGCGAGAAACTCCAGGAATTGCTCCGCCCTGGGAAAAAGCCTTAATCCTTGAGAAAGGCCCCAACCTATCCGGTGGAATTGCTTTAGGATCAAAACAGATTGAGTAATTGCTTTCAGAGGTTTACGTCATGGCCGCTCTGCTAAGCCCCGATACCATCCAAGTCAGGTTGAGCCACCTGCCAGACTGGAGCTTGAACGGTAAAATCATTACCTGCACCCGAACGTTTAAGGACTTTATTGCCGCCGTCAACTTTGTGAATCGGCTGGTTGAACCCGCAGAGGCGGCTGGTCATCACCCTGACCTGGCTATTTCCTACAATCGGGTGACTATTGAGCTTACCACCCACGACGCGGGTGGTCTGACTGAGAAGGATTTTGCTCTGGCTGAAGTAATCACTCACATTGACTGATTACCAATCGCCCACCAGAACAGGTAAAGCCTCTCCAGCCGCGGTGACGAGGACGAGAGGAAGCGATTGACTCTGCTCAAGCCGGGGAAATTGCACCAGTTGGAGTCCAGATTCCCCTGGCTCAACGGTCATTACGTACTGGTTATCCTGCCATTCCAGGGCCAACAGACGATGATGCATCAGCCAGACCTCGGCCATGGCTCCATCGTTAATCTGGTTGGGTTGTTCACCGCTGTAGCAGTCCCAGGTGGCTTCCATTGCCGTCCATAGACCAGAGAGATAGAGGGGATCGGTGCGCGCGCTCAAGCCGTAGGTGGTGAAGGAGAAGGCTTCATGGGTCCACCAGGCTTTGGCAACGCTGAGCAGGGGCTCTTCCTGGAGCGCTACTCCGTAGCGAGGCATGGACTGTAATTGCTTTTCTTGCACCTGCTGGGAGGGCCGCTGCCAGTCGGGCAGGCTCAAACAAATTTCGACCGGCAGATCGGCCTCTGGGGGCTGCTCTGCTTGGCTGACTGCCTCAGCGATGAGGGCTGCTCTGGCAGATGGGGGCACAATCCCCGCTAACACGCTGGCTGAGGTGGTAGTCGTAACCACCACTAAAGTAAACGGTAGAATTCGCAGCATAAAAATTACAGGCCAGCTTGTTAAGCTGACTGAACAGGGGTTAACGCAGGTAGGCGTAGCCTCTCTTGAAAAGCTCTTGAGGCGGCTGAAAGTGAAGAAAGGGCTGGTTATGAAACCACGCCGATCCCAGTAGGGAAGATCGACGCAGCTTAGCCAAGATTCTTAGGTGGTGGCCTTAGATCCTTGGGGAAGCTTACTCTCATGAGTGCCGACGGGCAACACACTATTAAGATAGCGGGTTAATTCCCCAATGCGGGTTAACTGTGACCCACTTTTGAGGATTTTTAAGATCTTTCTAAAAGCCGGGTCGCTATCTCTCTGGAAGCTTTAAATTACTGCCTGTCTAGCTGTGCTTGGGCTCGGTGCCAAGCGCAGCCGTAGGCAAAATGAGCATCGCATCGCCAAAGGAATAGAAGCGGTAGCCTTGCTGAATGGCTTCGTTGTAAAGGTCAAGCAGCCGCTCTCGGCCAATTAGAGCGCTAACTAGCATCAGCAGGCTCGATCCTGACAGATGGAAATTCGTGATCAGGCCATCAATCACCCGGAACTGATAGCCAGGGTAAACATAGAGGTTCGTCTTACCCTGGAAGGGCTCCAACCCGCCCCCCAGGGCCGCCCCCTCCAGGGCTCGCACTACCGTTGTGCCCACGGCAATTACTCGCCCACCTCTGGCCTTAGTCGCGTTAATGAGTTCCACGGTTGTGGACGGCACATCAATCCACTCCCCATGCATTTTGTGCTCCCGGATGTTGTTGGCTTCCACCGGGCGAAAGGTACCAACCCCAACGTGTAGGGTAATCAGCGATCGCTGAATCCCCTTCGCCTCAAGCCGTTCAAACACGGCATCCGTAAAATGCAGCCCTGCCGTAGGCGCGGCTACGGCCCCTGGTGACTCTGCATAGATAGTTTGATACTGCTCCGCAGTCGCCTCATTATCCGTGATGTAGGGCGGCAACGGCACTTCCCCGAGGCGTTCAAACACGGCATAGAGCGGTTCCTGGCTGGTATGCTCAAACCGGAGAATGCGCCCGTTCGTATCGGGATCAGTCTCCAAGACGTAGGCCACTAGGTCGGGCTGTTGGGGATCAATTCCAAAATGGATTATTGCACCTGGCTTTAACCGTCGTCCCGGTCGCACCAGGGCCAACCAGTGGTCGGCGGTCTTCTCCTCCAGCAAAAACACTTCCACATGAGCCCCCTCTGGCTTTTGACCCAACAGCCGGGCCGGGATCACGCGGGTGTTGTTGAGCACCAGTAAATCTCCGGGCTCTAGCCAATCGGCTAAATCGCGAAAATGGGCATGAACATGGCTGTTTGCCGAATTAATGACCAAAAGCCGCGAGCTATCTCTGGGTTTGGCTGGGGTTTGGGCAATTTGCTCGGCGGGCAGTGTGTATTGATAGGCTGATAGGGAATAATCTGCGGAGTCAGAATTGGGCATAGGCTTCTCAGGTTGGGTGGATACACCCAGGTCAGGTCGGGGGGAATGCCCCTAACCGCAAACGTGCCCAGGCACAACAATAGAAACTGTAGCACCTGGTCCCCATATCAATAATGGAATACACCTACTATCTAGCTAACGCCAGCTTGACCCTCCGTGTGGTTGAACATTTGTTGGGTACCCCAAGGTTGCCCCTGGAGTTTATGACGGTGATTCATCAGATTGATGGATGGGTCATTCGTATCAAAATGGAGGATGCTATTGAGGCCTCCAATGCGGAAGACTTTCGGGCCTACATGAACGAACTAGGGATTTCCTACGATCCTGGCATTCGTGTTCGCATGGCTCTGTGGGGGCTAGAGACCGGCCAATCTCCCGTAGATGTGATGCGCCGCTACCAGGTGGCTATTGTGTCCCACGGCAAGCCCGACCGTGAAGAAATTGAAGCGTTTCGCCGCCAGTTTGTGATGGGGCTGGGCTACTGCCCCGAAACCCTGGCCTAAACTTTTGTCCGGTTCAACCATGATGCAATCTCTGCTGGGCAGTTCTAGGACTGCCCTTTTTATTGGGCGATCGCTTTTATTGAGCGATTGTTCATTCAGTACTGGTCTTTGAAGCGCAGCCCGTTGCGACCTAAAGAATTAATGGGCCGCCTGTGGGAATATTGACAGACCCCTGGGAAATCCGCTTAATTAGCGGATACTTAACCCAGCCGCTGTCTATGACCATAGCTCACTCTAGACCAACCCGGGGCGTTGTTGCAGCCGGCCATGCCCTCACCGCTGAGGCGGGAGCCGAGATGCTGCGCCAGGGTGGTAATGCCTTTGATGCCGCCATTGCCGCCGCGTTTACAGCCTGCGTAACCGAGTCGCCGCTGACCTCTCTGGGCGGGGGTGGCTTTTTGCTGGCTCACACAGCCGCGGGGCAAAACCGCTTATTTGACTTCTTCTGCCAGACTCCCCAGGCAAAACGCTCGCCAGACAACCTGCAGTTTTTCCCCATCGAAGCGAATTTTGGCGATACGGTGCAGGAATTTCATATCGGGCTGGGGGCGATCGCGGTACCGGGCAGCATCGCCGGCCTCTTGACCATTCATCAGCAGTTGGGGCGTTTGCCGCTAAAAACCATCATCGCGCCAGCCCAGCACTGGGCTGCTCAGGGCACCAGAATCGAGCCATTTCGAGCCTACTGTTTCCAAATTTTGGCACCTATCCTTACGGCTACTCCAGCCGCCAGAGCCATCTATGCCCCGGTTGGCAGACTGCTCCAGGAGGGGGAGCGCTTTTACCTGACCGATTTTGCCGAGTTCCTGACCGAATTGCTGCATCAAGGAGCCGATCTCATCTATCAAGGTCGGGTAGCCCACCAGCTCGCTCACGATTGCCAGACCCACGGCGGCCATTTAACCCTAGCCGACCTCCAGGCTTATCGAATGATTGAGCGGCAGCCTCTCACCGTCCCCTACCGGGACACCACCCTGTTGACCAACCCACCGCCTAGTTCCGGCGGTGCCCTCATTGCCTTTGCCCTTAGCCTGCTGGCTACCGTTAGCTCAGGTTTGGGGGATCATGGCAACCCTGGCCACGTGGCCACGCTGCGGGAGGTGATGCGCCTGACCAACCTAGCCCGTCAAGATGGCTACGACCAGCACCTCTATCAGCAGGATATTGCCCAGCAATTTTTGAGTACCGCCCACACCGAGGCCTACCGCCACCAGTTGAAGGTCAGCCTGCAGAATGCCGCCATCAACAAGTGGGGCAGCACGACTCACATTAGCGCCCTTGATGAAGACGGTAACGCTGTCAGTATAACCACCTCCAATGGCGAGGGGGCCGCCTACGTCATTCCAGGTACAGGGGTGATGATGAACAACATGCTGGGGGAAGAAGACCTCAACCCCCACGGCTTTCACCAATGGCCCCCCAACCAGCGGATTTCCTCCATGATGGCCCCCACCATTGTGCTAGAGAATGGACTACCCCGGCTGGTGCTGGGGTCTGGCGGCTCTAACCGGATTCGCACGGCCATTTTGCAGGTGATCTCCAACGTGCTGGACTTTGGCATGGAGCTTGAAACTGCCGTCAATGCGCCTCGGCTGCACTGGGAGCGCGGCGAACTGCATCTGGAACCAGGCTACGACCGCGATGCCCTGGAGAGCCAGGGGATTGGCAGCGCCGACCACTGTACCTGGTGGCAAACTCCCAACATGTTCTTTGGGGGAGTTCATGCCGTTGGCCTTACCGCCACTGGGGACTTTGCTGGCGTTGGCGACGCTCGCCGTAACGGAGCCTGCGTGGTGGTGAGTTAACCCCAAACTACCGCCGCCTGGCTGCGATAGTTTTTCTTCTTTAAGCCCTTACTGGAATACCCCATTTGCAGCAGAGCCGCTTCAAACTGCTGACGGCTGATGGTGTTTTCTCGAATCCACTGACGGCAGGATCTCAGCAGGTAAGCCATAGTTACCGTCATCCCTGAACGTTCGGCCTCGTCTTTACGGCCTTTGATGTAAGTGGTCACCAAAGCGGCTTTGAACTGGGCCGCACTCACTCGGGTTTCTAAGATGCTATTCAGAGTGGTGAGCAAATCGACTTTTTGCGACGTCATACTCTCCAGAATAGCTGGGCCTTCCTGAAACTGGCTGAGCCAGTGACGTAATTCTGGTTCCGTGATGGTGGGATACATGACATGACCTTGAGAGCACCCTAATTATTGACGCGGTCATCCCCGACTGATCCGGGAATTTCGTCAGGATGCTCAAAACTTAAACGGAGAAGCTCAGTAGGTTTACGGGCTTTTCATGAAGATTTCTTGCAGATGGTTCTGGAGCTACGTGGATCCCCAGCCAACGGGGGCTCACCATCGGTCAAATAGTTGCCAGAATTAAGGAAACCCTGACCAGCGTCCTATGCCCCTTTCTCCATCCTTGCCAACCACCCCGACCCTCAGCCCCTGGGCGGGAGCAATTGCGACCCACGCTGTTGAGTTTCCGCCCACGGCCCTGGCAGTCTTATCTGGCCAGCTCCCCCCTGGGCTGAGAGGCACCCTCTACCGCAACGGCCCAGCCCGCCTAGAGCGGGAGGGAAGTCGGGTCGATCACTGGTTCGATGGCGACGGGGCTATCTTGGGGGTGCGCTTTGATGGCAACACGGCCCTGGCTACCTACCGCTATGTTCACTCTGCCGGTTACCTAGCGGAAGAAAATGCCAGTCAGTATCTGTATCGTGGCTATGGCAGCTTTGCCCCCGGCCCCCGCTGGCAGCGCTGGCGCACCCAGGTTAAAAATGTCGCCAATACTGCCGTGCTGGCCCTGCCGGATCGCCTCCTCGCGCTATGGGAAGGGGGGCTACCTCATCAATTAGATTTAGACACCCTCGAAACCCGGGGGCTTGATACACTCGACGCCCTTCAGCCCAGCGACAACTTTTCAGCCCATCCCAAGCGCCATCCGGGCACTGGACACCTCTTCAACTTTGGCGTGGTGGCTGGGGGTAAAGCCTATCTAAAACTCTATCGGTGCCGCCCCGATGGTCGGGTAGACAAAACCCAACGCATTGACCTGTCCGGCATTCCCCTGATTCACGATTTTGTACTGGCCGATCGTTACCTGGTTTTCTGCGTGCCACCGGTGCGGCTCAATCCGCTGCCAGCGCTGTTTGGCCTGCAAAGCTTCAGCGATGCCCTACAGTGGCAACCCAAATGGGGTACGCAGATTGTGGTCGTAGATGCTGATAGCTTTGAGGTGGTGGCCTGGAACCAGGTAGAGCCCTGGTATCAATGGCATTTTGGCCACGGTGGGTTGAACGCAGATGGCACCGTAACCTTTGATGTCGTCCGTTATCCAGACTTCACAACCAACCAACAGCTAAAGGAAGTAGCCTCTGGCCGGGTGTCTACTCCCGCCGATGCCCAACTTTGGCAATACCGCATTAATCCCCAAACCGCCGAAATTCTGGACAGCCATTGCCTGGTGGAGCGTCACTGCGAGTTTCCAGTGCCGTTCTTAGACCCAGCTGCTCCAGGGGTTGCCCTGACCTATCTCAATGTCCATTGCACTACGCCGACCCCCAAAGGAGAACTGTTTGGGGCGATCGCCCAATACAACCCCACTACCCAAAGGCTGACACTGGCTGACGCTGGTGCAGGCTACTACCCCTCTGAACCTATCCCGGTTCAAGATGCCGATACGCCCAACCAGCACTGGGTGCTGACGGTGGTGTACAACAGCCACGACCACCGCAGCGAGGTTTGGCTTTACGACGGCCACCACCTCGCAGAAGGCCCCAACTGCCGCCTTCTACTGCCAGAAGTCATTCCCCACAGTTTTCACGGTACTTGGGTGGCGGATTAATTGTTCATACCCCTTCGATCAGAGATTCAGTCAGGGGATTTGCCAAGTAAGACTAGCCGCTGCTCTGCCAGGTTTGAATTTGACGGTGTAATGGTGGCGTCGTACCACATTGACCAGTCGGCAGCAGGCCGCCAGGGCGTTGCTGCGAGGTCTGTGGTGAGCATAATCACCGCACAAAGCTCCTGGTCAGGAAAGCTAGGCGGCAGTTGGGCAGACTCGTTATCAACCCCGACGTGCTGGAGTTTAAAGTCCTTGCCAAATTGCTGAGATAACAGCACCCAAAGGGGATATTCCCAGTCATCCTGACCGATGTATAGACCAATCCGCCGACATTGAGACTGACCAAGGGTTTCAGCGACCTGACGGTAGGGTTCAGCCAGTTCTCGCCGAGCGCCACTAAAGTACATGGCATCCCGCTCCAGGGTCAAAATAGAGGGCGATTGTTCTGCCTGCTGCTGCTGCGATACCACTGGCAAAGGCACAATAGGCCGTCGTATAGACGTGAGCCCATAGGCTAGAGCCATGACCAGAAGACCTAGCAGGATCCCGTTCTGAACCCGCGGATGGCCAAGCGATTGGCACCCAAAACTCATGACCGGTACTCCCAAAATGACCAGGGGTAATAGCAGCCGATTGTGGAAAGGACTCCATTTCAAGGTCAAACTAAAGCAGATATAGGCCAGGAGAATTGAGATCGCCAGCAATGCCAATGGCCACAATCGTCGCCGCTCAGTCGGAAAACGAATCCATCTGCGTAGTAAGACAATGCAGCCCAACCCGAATAAAATGATGTGTATAGGTGCTCCTACAAAATCTTCGTGGGGAGCTAAGAACTTAAGGCTGGGTTGAGTTAACAAGGAAACGGTTAAGTCGGAATTTTGACTGTAGATGTCGTAACCAATCCACTCATGAAATCCTTTAATTAAGGATCGAAGAGGCCAGATCGGCAAGTTGACATACAGGTTTTTGACGAGATTAGATAGAAGGGCTTTGAGGCCCAAATTGACAACCCTGGTACCCTGATCATCGCCTAGGAAAGTAGAGAATAATTGATGATTTCTGAAAAATACGCCAAAGGATAAGCTAAGAGCACCGACAAGTACCAGAAGGAGATGACCTAGTTGGATTAATCCGGCTTTAATAGTTTTCCTTGGCTGGTCAAACAACCAGAAATAAAGCAGCTTGACAAGCAAAATTAAAGTCAGGGGAAAACCATAGATCAAAGCCGTTGGCTTAGTGGCTATCGCCAACGCTAGGGCGGCTGACATCCAAAATAAATCAGTTTTTCGGACTCCATCAAAGTGCATGATAAAGTACGCATAACAGCTTAACCAAAAAGCTGTTAACAAGTCGCTCTGAGTTGTAGACGCCTGCATAATAGCCATCGGAATGCTGAGGCTAATTATGGTGGTTGCCCAGGGTTGTATCAGCCCTGGTAATACTTGTCTGGTTAATAGCCCAATCACCACAACCGATCCCAGAAATGCCACCCATTGGATGCAGTTAGCCAAATAATCACCGCCGCTCAGCAACTGCACATGGGTAATCAAATAAGCATTGCCGGGAGGAAAGGAAATTTGCCTAAGATTTGCGGTTGGATAGGGATGAATGCTTTGATTTTGAATCCAATGCATGACCCTGGGCATGCGATAGGTCATGCTATCCCAGTTGTTAGGCGGGGCTATCAACGCTGTGACTAAGGTGCTTGCCAGAACAGCTACCGATCCTATAAGAAATAGCTGTTCTAACCTTCCCAATCTAAACGATCTGCTGACCGAGAATGGGCTTGAAAAAGAATTTTTGAGATAGCCAGGAGATCTGCTTCTAAAAAATGCAATGACTGCCAAGTTGATTGCAGTAACAAGTAGCCAAAAGACTGCTATAGAGCCTCGATTGAGAGACTGAGATAGGCTTAAAAGCTCATTGAGTAAAACACTCAGAGTCGCCTGAAAAATGAGTGCCTGAATGAAGGCCAGGCTAAAACAATACGGCTCGTCTCGGTTCAGCACGACCCAGATGAGCCAACTCGACAAGAATACACCCAGCAGTGGAAAGAGATAAACCGCCATAGGCCATCAGAGAAAATCAGGGATCAGTAGTCTGCCTTACCCAGGCCGCTACGCCCTCCGCGAGGGTTTCGGCTAATTGTCGTTGTGCCTGCGGATCCATGATCCACTCGAACTCAAAGGGATTGATCATAAACCCCAGCTCTAGCAGAACTGATGGAGCGACGTGGGGCCGCGTCAGGGCCAGGTTATTCCAGTACACGCCGTAGGAGGGTCGATCTAGCTCTACTACCAGATGGTCATGCAAAAACTGAGCCAGGTCGTGGGCCTGGGGGTGGAACCAGAAGGCTCCAATGCCAGCAGTGTTGAGGGCATCGCCACTGTCAGGTAGGGCGTTGTAGTGAATGCTAAGGGCCAGGGTAGGTTGATCTCGGTTAATTTGAGCGGCGCGATCGTTGGGGCCGCTTTCGGTGTCATCGGTGCGGGTCATAATGACCGTTGCGCCGCGAGCTTCTAGCGCTGTCTGGAGCAGTTTAGACACCTCCAGGGCCACGATTTTTTCGGGGGTGCCATCGGGGCCTCGGGCACCCAGTTCGCGGCCGCCGTGGCCAGGGTCTACCAAAATGGTGGTGCCCTCCAGGGGGCGATCGCCCGTCAATGCGGGCGGATGCCGGAGAGACAGCACCAGGGTTGTGCCCTCGTAGCGCAGCTTGTAGCCCCACTGCTGGGAGGTCTTGAAGTGAAACTGATACTGCACCTGATCCGGCAGTATGGGCTGCCAGTCGAGCCGTTCAATCAGCCCATCGTTGCCGATAAAAATGGTGTCTGTCTGGGGAACGGTGTTGTGTAGGGTCAGGGTAAATGTAGTAGCCCCCTGGCTAACGCTCACCGGCACCGGCACTTGCAGGGGAAAGTATACCTCTGTCCAGCCCGTAATTTGCCGAGACCGCACACCGCGAATCTGAGAACGGGGCGGCGCACCACTGGTTATAATGCGAGTCTCGGCAGCACGGATCCAGCCGCCGTAGTCGAGCCTGAGCCAGTCGCCTTCGCGCCCGGTAATGGCGGCACGAGTTCCTTGGGGCAGCGGGGTAAGGCGAGAATAATCTGTACTGGGGCCAGTGCGAGCCACGCCCGCCGCCGCTATAACCTCAGCGACCTGAAACTGGTCAACCGCCAAAATGGTAATTGCGCCAGGGGCTGAAGCCGTTATGGAAGCGCCATTGTAAACCATTTGATAGGTTGGGCGACCTAAGGAACCGAGCTGAGTCGCCGCCAGGCAGCGTTCATATAGACTGGGGCCCGCACCGGTTAGGGGCTCGACTTGATCGGTCAAAACCCCCGAGTTGGCGGGTAGTTGGCGGATGTCTGGCTGGGCCACCAGCGGGTAGGTTTGGCCGGCCAGGGTAGCCGTAACCGTTGCCCCCGCAGGCGCTATTGCCCCCAGACAGATTAAATCGCCCTCCTGGCGAGCCAGATCTACCCCTGGTTGCAGGGACGACTCAACAAAGCCTGGTGGGTCGGGCAAGGTTGGCCCGCCGGGCAAGCGCGTGACGGTTAGAGATAGGGTTTCATCCCCCTGGGTTAGGGTAAAAACGTTGGGGCCAGGCGCTAGGGGGAGACTGGGCGCAAAGTGCCCGGCCTGGCTGCGGGGTTGAATGGGGGCACCATTCAGCAACACGGGCTGATTAGGATCGGCGGTGCCGATAAAAAAAATCTGCGCTGCGGTGGTTTGATGATCGGGGGGCGGATAAACCACTCGTAATTGCGGCTCTGCCGACACCGCCTGCATCACACTCAGACTACCTACACTGCCCCAGGCTACCACCTGCAAAAAAGACGACTTCATAAAACGCTTAACGGCTACCTCTGGATAGTCTACGCTCTTCCGCCCCTCTCGGTAGATACTGACATCAGCGTGGCTTTATATCTGGGGATGGGGCGCGAGCCACCGTGCAAATTCCAGCCACAGCGATGCCCTGGCGTCGGAGCGTGCGGGCCGCCACTTGGGCGGTGGCTCCGGTGGTAAAAATATCGTCTACCAGCCACACGGTGGTCTGCCGCAGGCGGCTGAGGCAATGGGGATTGACCCGAAATGCCTCAGCTAAATTTTGCTGCCGCTGCTGACGATTCAGGCTGTGCTGGGCCTGGGTCGCCCGCACCCGCTGTAGACCATGACCCAGCAAGACTCCCCGCACCACGCGGTTCATTGACTCAGCCAAAAGCTCCGCCTGGTTAAACCCCCGCTGCTGGAGTTTGGCGGCATGGAGCGGGATGGGCACCAGGGCGATAGGCGTTTTTGATGGGATTTCGGTGTGCTTTTGATATTGACGCCAGGTGTGCCCCAGTTCTGTACCTAACCACTGGGCCAGAGCGGTCTGCCCCTCGTACTTAAACCGGCCAATGGCCTGCCGCAGGCTGTCTTCATACCGTCCCCAGCTCAGCACTACCAGGTCAGGATAGCTGTCATCTAAGGGGTTAGCCAGTTGACATTGACGGATCTGCTTGAGGCAAGCCGAGCAAAACACGACCGGGGATGAGCGCTGACACAACGGACACGGCCCCGCCAAAAACAGGCCCATTAGTTCCTGCTTACCCCATTGCCAGAGGGTTATTCCCATCCACCTACTCCAGTTACTCATCCAGGCTTGGGCAGGGACAGCGGCGTCCTGCCTACCGTGAGGTTGCCCGACTTCGTGGTCTGAGTCGTTACCGAATCAGGCGGATTAGGAGGTTGCTTATTATTCACCTCATTTCGTTTAGCTTTAGACTGGAGATATAAAAATCCTGCTTTTATAAGTTGCAAACGTCTGACTAGGGCC
Source organism: uncultured bacterium (assembly GCA_964442885.1). Taxonomy (GTDB): domain Bacteria; phylum Cyanobacteriota; class Cyanobacteriia; order Phormidesmidales; family Phormidesmidaceae; genus Nodosilinea. Next base: position 38,104 of record CAYUBC010000001.1, read on the forward strand.
TTAAACTCCGTCGAACCTGGCGCAGATGCCAAAGTTAAGGTCATAGCCTGGGCAGACAAGCCGCCTGCTCTTGTCGGTTCATGGACTACGGTTAAGTCGCTATTGCTGAGATAGGGCAGCGTGGGTTAACCGCATTTGATGAGAATTTAACTAAATCTACCTGCGGTACTCTACCCCGGATCCATGCCACACCCCCCAGTGGGCGGCCTTTGGCATCCAGTCTCCCAGTTCTGCCGTCGGCTGACAATTCTCAATGGCTTTGTGTAAGCTGCATCCATGACCTGGCTTCAACCTCTGGAGAAACTGAGCCCCGCTGACTTGCCCCAGGTTGGCTACAAAGCCTATTATCTGGGACTGCTAAGCCAGCATCGGCTACCCGTAGTAGCTGGGCAAGTTGTGACTAACCAGGCCTGGCAAACGGCCTTGGAGCACTGCCATTGGCCGCCATTTTCTCCCCTGGAGTCGCTAACGGAGCTAGATGTCGCCGCGTTCCAAACGCTGCAACACGCCAGCCAGGATGCTCAAACTTTATTTCGTGCCGCTAGCCTGTCATCTTCTCTAGTTACAGAACTTGAGCAATGGCCTTACTCAACCTGGATACTGCGGGCTTCGTTAGGCCTGGAACACTCCGTAGAGAAGGCCGCAGCTCTGGTAGATCAGAGTATTTTACCGGCCCGTCTGGGAGCAGGTTCTAGAGCGGCGCTAGAGCAGACTATTCAAGAATTTTGGCAGCAAGCCCTGACGGCCCGTAGCCTGGTGGTCTGGCAGCGCTACTGTCAAAACATCCGCGACTTGAAGCTAGCAACGCTAGTGATGCCGATTTACCCAGCTCAAGCATCTGGAACCCTGACCCTGGTAGACGGCTGGGCCAGCTTGGAGGCGGTGCTGGGGCTGGGGTTA
>CAYUBC010000002.1:0-32526 GCA_964442885.1 uncultured bacterium
GGGATTTAGGGTGAGGGCTGGATCACGGCAAAAGAGCGTGTTTGTGATCTACTGAACCTGAGTAACTCGCCAGCTCAGCTTCAGGTTGAGCCAGAAGTTCCATAGGGTGACCAGAGCGATCGCCACCAAGTTGGCCAGGTAGGCCCACCGTTGGCCAAAAATCAGGTTATACACCACATTCAGCACCATCACATTCAGCACTAAACCAGCCAGGCAGATGAGGTTGAACTTAAGGAATCGCTTCAGCCGAGCCGACCAGCCCTGCTGTCGGGCACTGACATCGGCAAAGGTCCAGGCGTCGTTCCACAGGAAGTTATTGACAATAGCCACTTCAGCCGCCACCAGCTTACTCCGCGTGAGGGGTAACCCCAGAGTGGTATGCAGCAGGTAGAGAATCGCCATATCCACCACCACGCCACTTAAGCCAACTACGCCAAAGCGCAAGAACCGCCGTAGCGGAAAGCGCCGATGCAGATGGGATAGCCGCCCTCCTGCCCGCAGCCGGAGTAAATGGTGGATGTAGTCTAGGTACTGTCGCCAGGTGACTTTGCTAGCCCCCTCCTGACGTTCCTGAAATACATATCCCGCCTCTTCAATCCGTTGAATGCAGCCTCTACCCAGCACTTCCAACAAAATTTTGTAGCCCTTAGGATTGAGCACAGGGCCAGCAATGGCTTGGCGCTGCACCAAAAAATAGCCGCTCATTGGGTCGCTCACCCGCCCAACTACCCCTGGTAACAGCAACAGCCCCAGGGTTTGGGCTCCCCGCGACAAAAATCGGCGGGTAAGGCTCCACTCACTCACTCCCCCGCCCTCGACATGGCGACTGGCCACCGCCAGCTCAGCGCCGTCTTGAATGGCCGCTAGGAGGGAGAGTAGAACCTCTGGAGGATGCTGCAAATCAGCATCAATAACTCCAAGAATCGAACCCTGGCTGACCTGCCAACCACGAATTACCGCCGACGATAAGCCCCGTTCTCCCTGCCGCCGCATCACTCGCAGTTGGGGATAGTGATGACTCAGGGCCAGGCCCCGCTCCCAGGTTAGGTCTGGGCTATCGTCATCCACCAAAATCAGCTCATAATGCCCTGGTAGAGCGCTGTCTAAACGTTCCACTAGAACCCTGACCAGTGTTTCCAACGTTTGCCCTTCGTTATAGGTCGGAATGATCAGGGACAGAATTAGCGTGGCCTCTTGATAGCTCTGTCCGTTGCTTTCCGCCGCCGGGGGGAAAGCGGGCAAAACCTGTAGCGGCCCCGTTGGACAGGGTATCAGCTGTTGCAGTTGGGATTGAGAGACCATAGGGCATTCACAGGGGCAAGTTCAGTCCCAGGTGTAGGGACTCGGCTAAATCTTGCTCCCAATCCTGAACCTGAGGAAAATTTCACACAGGCAACCATAGTACCGTAGCAACCTGACCCAGTAAATTAACCAGGGGCGCTTTGGCAACTGGCCCCCATTGGCCCTGGTCTAATGACCCTGGTTTAAGTACGATGACTCAACCCGACGGCGTCAGTGATAGACGTGAGTTGGTGTTCCTCTAGCTTGGTGAGCAATCCTTCCAGCACTCGCCTGACCATCCAGGGGCCTTCGTAGATCCAGCCGGTGTAGGTTTGCAATAGGCAAGCGCCAGCGGTAATTTTCTCCCAGGCATCGGCGGCGGTAAAAATGCCACCAACCCCTACAATGGGGAGCTGCCCGTTGGTGCGCTGGTAGATGTAGTGAATCACCTGGGTAGAGCGCTGGCGCAGGGGAGCCCCGCTGATGCCGCCAGCCTCCTGCTCAATGGGTTGGCCGGTTTGGGGCAGCACCCGGGTTTTTAGCCCATCCCGGGAAATAGTGGTATTGGTGGCAATGATGCCGGCCAGGTTATGGGCTTGAGCTAGATCAACTACTGCATCAACATCTGGCCAGTCGAGATCCGGAGCAATTTTTACCAGCAGGGGCTTGTGGTCTGGGTTATTGGCCTGCAGTGTGGCCAGAATTGGGCTGAGTTGTTCGGCGGCCTGTAGGGTTCGCAGACCGGGCGTATTGGGGGAGGACACATTAACGACAAAGTAGTCGCCGTAGGGCCGCAACTGCTGAAAGCTGGCCTCATAGTCGGCGGCGGCCTCAGCCAGGTCTGTGAGTTTGGATTTACCCAGATTAATACCAATGGGAATGGTAGGCCGCTGGGTCGGCCAAATCTGACTCAGCCGCGCCGCCAGGGCCATTGCGCCTTGGTTGTTAAAGCCCATACGGTTGAGAGCCGCCTCATCCTCAACCAGGCGAAATAGCCGCGGGGGAGGATTACCGGGTTGGGCCAGGTGGGTGACGGTGCCGAGTTCGGCATAGCCAAAGCCCAGCAGAGCCCAGGCTAGGGCGGCCTCACCATCCTTATCAAATCCAGCGGCTAAGCCTAGCGGATTAGCAAAGGGCAGACTCCAGCACGTTTGGGTTAGACGGTCATCGGAGAGGCAAAACTGCCCTTTAGCCCAGTCCTGCAACCAATGAAACCTAGGCGGGGGCTGGCCCAACCAGGCTAGAGTACTCATCACGTAACCGTGGAGCCATTCAGGGTCAAGCTTGAGCCCAGAAAAAATCAGCGGGCGAAGCAACTGACGATAGGGATCTTTCACAAACTGTAGTGGTGATGCAAACGACAGACGGGTACACTGATATCCAGGCTATATGGAAATGTGACCTAGCATAGGCCACCTTCCAACTTCAGGAGCACGCGACATTCCTTATTTCGGTTCACTTTTTCTCCTCCCTTAGAGCTATTTTGAGCCTGACTTCGGCTGAGCCGCGCTGTAAGTTAGTGCTAACTCAAACCTGGGAATAGGCCAGGAATTAGAACAGCCTATCTACCATCGGAGCTGAAGGGTGACGGTTAGGGAAAGCTCCTGCTGGCCCCGGCTCATCCCCCAATCCAGAGGTGTCTCTAGCTACCTCGTCCTAACGGTTTATAGCTTACTCTAACCTCTTCTAAACCAGGTGCTTTTTACCACCGTTGTTCCTGAATTTCGAGGAGATTTCTAGTATCAATGGCGCAATCGCAGTCCGCTGACTCCCCCTACGACCAGCAGATGGTATCGCTGTCGCGCGTGTTAAAAGCCGTGCGCTCAGCCCAAACCGCTGCTGACGCCATTACCCTGGCCTTAACCCATTTTTATCAAGAGCTGGATTTTGATGTGGCCTGGGTTGGCCTCTACGATCGCGAGCGGCATCGCCTGGTGACCCACGGTTATCATAGTCCACCACAGATGCGGCCCATGCGAACAGCGATTAATTTAACCCCTGGCGATTTGATGGAACAGGCGGTTATTCAGCAGCGTCCGCTGATTGTGGCCGACCTGCAAAATGAGGTGCGCGCAGGAGAATGGGGCGTTATTGCCAAGCAATTTGCCCTGCAGAGCGCCATCCTTTACCCGATTAAGCGCCAGGACGTCTGTTTTGGGTTGCTGGTGTTGGCCTCCCCTCGCTGGGGCTTAACCTCATCCCTGGCCGAGCGATCCTATCTGGCTATTGTCATGGGAGCCCTGGCAGAGGTGCTGCATCACTTTGATGCCGAACAGCAGCGGCAACAGGCTAAGCGATTAGAGCAACCGCTACTGGCTTTGCTGGGTCGTCTGGGCTTGCTGTTGGACGTTGATAGTCAACTCAAAGAAGTTGTGCGAGAGACGCAGCGATTTATTGGGCCAACCCGCACCCGGGTCTTTTGGTTTGAGCCTAAGGGCAACTACTTCTGGCAGCGGCAGCCCTCGCCTACGCCCCTGAGCCTGGCCCAGACTGAAGAGCATATCCTGAAACTGCCGGTAGACGAAGTCCGGGGCCTCTATCAGGCCTTGTGTAATCAGCAGCTAGTGGTGCTGGGGGAAAGCCGGGGGGCGCTTAACACCATCGTGTCTGACCGGCTAATGCAGCAATTGCAGGCTCAGTCGCTCATGGTTGCTCCGCTCACGGCAGGGACGGAGCTAATTGGGTTTCTCTCCGTTGAGGGTAGCTTGCCGAGGCTCTGGCAGGAGGCTGAAAAGCAGTTCTTAATGGGAATAGCTCGCCTGCTGAGCCTGGCGCTGCCAACCGCGACTCATCAGGAAGACCTACGCCACAGCCAAATTGAGCAGTACCTGACCGCTGGCGTTATGCAGGGGATTCACAGTGATCGGGATTGGCGTTATGCGCTGCAAACCTGTTTTGCCAACCTCAGCGATCGTCTAGGCATCCAGCAGTTTTTTGTGCTGCTCTTAAATGCCGACCGCAACGGCTACGATTTGTGCTTCCATGGCCAGGCAAGCCGTGGAGTAGACCCTCTGCCTCTGTGGCCTAGCCTCGATGAGGTCGATTGGCACCTATTGGAACGCAGCTCTACCCCCGTTGCCCTTGACAACTTACCCCAGGACCTCAAGCTGATGGCCTGGCGGCCCCATTTGCTAGAGCTTGGGGCCCAGGCCGTGATGGTCTGCAACGTGTCTCCAGGAAATCGCCCAGAGGGCATTGTGGTCGTTAGTGATCGCATCAGTCGGCAGTGGACAGCGGCTGAACAATCGCTGTTTTTAGCTGTTGGGCGGCAACTTGGCGTGATTTTACACCAATGGCAGCTCCAGCGACAAATTGAGCAGCAGCAGGACACTTACGAGGCCATTGATTGGGGCCTCCAGGCACTGCACCAGGGGCTGCGTGCCGACCAGCTTGAGCAAACCACCCTAGAACATATTTTGCAGTTGCTGCAAGGTTCTCTGGCCTTGCTGGTGACCTGGCCACCGGGGGAGCCGCAGGCGCAGATCAGCCAGGTCGTGTGCCAGGATACCAGCGTTTGGGTGAAGGAAAACCACCCCATTTCCATAGCTAACGATGCTATTTTGCAGGAGGCCCTGCAACGGTCTGAGCCGTTGATTTTGCCTGCTGAGCGACTGCCATCAGAAACCAGAGGGTGGCTGGTGCCTCCGGTTAACAGTCGGCTGTTGATTACTGCGCTGCGAACCGCGCCCAGCCATCTGGTCACTGGGGTGGTGGTGCTTGTCGCCTCGGCCCAGCAGCAGTGGGCTGGTCATCAGTTAACAATTTTCAGGTTGTTGACTAACCAGCTAGCCTGGTCGCGACGCCACCTGCACCTGGCTAGCTGGCTTACCCGGCAGCGGCAAGACTTAGAGCATCTCAATTGGTACAAGCACCACTGTCTGGAGGAAACCCATTGGAACCTGAATAAACTGGCCCAGGAGTTTGGGATTGCACAGGCCAGGGATGAGAGTTTGAACCCAACCCAGTGCCGATATTTTTTAAATCGTCTCAAGGGCCTGGTCGAAAACGCCCAGCCAGTAATAGACCAAGAACGGTGGCAACTCCAGCAACAGACCCAAACCATGCCGCTGATTAGCCTACTAAATCGGCTTATAGAGCGAATTACCCCGATCTTAGAAAGCCGTCAGCTTTGGTCTAAGGTGCATAACGACAGTAACGCTGTGGTGAGTGGCGACATGGCCAAGCTAGAGATGATTCTCTACGATGTTCTCCTAGCAGCCTGCCAGCGCTCACCCCTGGGCGGACGTATTGATATCTGGTGTCGGGTGCTAAATCTGGATTGGCTGGAGCTCTCGATCACCGACAATGGCCAGTGTCCCCCCACGCTGCTGGAAGAACTCAAGGTCGGTGGCCCGGCGGATATCCTGGCCCCTTCTAAGCTAGACGAACCGCCTGGCCTGCATCTAGCCATTTGCCAAACGCTGCTTGAACAGTTGGGAGGAGAAATCACGTTTTCCCTCCTGGAGGATGGGCGTACCCACAGCCGGTTACTGCTACCCTTAACGACCAAAGGCGACCCACCTTCGGTATAACACCAATAATAAAGCCCATAAAAGCGCGAGTCGCCCTAGCTAAATCAGGCGACTCGCCAATACCAGTCAGACAGAGGCTAAAAATGATGCCTTAGTCAAGGTTGGCCTTGATGGGAGAAACAACAGTACTCACCAGGGCTGTGGTCGGCCCAGAGGGTTGCAGCATTGGGGTTTGCACAACCGCATTGTTAGCCAGGTTAAACAGGGGATTAGATAGAATCCCGGCTAGCGATGTCACCGCTAACGCCACTACCAGGCTAACCTGCATGGGCCTTAGTCCTGGCAAATCCCACCGTACTGGGGGATAATTGGCCACCACATCGGACATTTCCTGCGGCTCCTTGACCACCATCATTTTGATGACCCGGATGTAGTAGTAGATGGAAATTACACTGGTGACCAGGCCTACCAGCACCAGGCCGTAGGCCCCAGCCTGCCAACCGGCCCAGAAAATATAAATTTTTCCAAAGAAACCGGCCAGGGGTGGAATACCGCCCAGGGAAAGCAGACAAATGCTCAGAACCAGGGTTAAGAGTGGATCCTTTTGATACAGCCCCCCGTACTCGCTGATTTGGTCGGTACCGGTACGCAGGGTAAACAGCGTTACACAGGTAAAGGCCCCCAGGTTCATAAACAGATAAACCAGCAGATAGTAAATCATGCTGGCGTATCCAGCGTCAGTGCCTACCACCAAGCCAATCATTAAAAACCCAGCCTGGCCAATGGAAGAATAGGCCAATAGTCGCTTCATGCTGGTTTGGGCCAGGGCCACGACGTTACCTAAGACCATGCTTAGAATGGCCAGGGCCGTGAACACAAAGTGCCATTGCTCTGAAACCAGAGGAAAGGCCGTAGCCAGTAGACGAATGGCCAGAGCAAACCCCGCTGTTTTAGACCCTACGGACAAAAAGGCCACCACCGGAGTTGGGGAGCCCTCGTACACATCGGGGGTCCACTGGTGGAATGGGACGGCGGCAATCTTAAAGGCAATGCCAGCAATTACAAAGACCAGAGCCACAATCAACCCGATGGGCGCATCGGTATTATCCAGAGCAAGGCGTGCCGCAATGGTACCCAGTTTGGTCTCTCCGCCAGAGAGACCGTAAAGCAACGACGAACCATAGAGGAAAATGGCAGAGCTAGCGGCACCAATCAACAAATACTTCAACGCGGCCTCATTAGAGCGAGGATCGCGCTTCATGTAGCCGGTTAGCAGATAAGACGAAATACTGAGAGTTTCTAAAGAAACGAAAATCATCACCAGCTCGTCAGCACCGGCCAAAAACATGCCGCCCAGGGTGGCGGTCAACAAAATCACCAAAAACTCGCCCAGGGAAGTCCCCGACTGCTCCACATAGCGGATCGACATCGGCACCGTCACAACCGCAGACAGGGCGATAATGCCTCGAAACACAATGCCCAGGTCATCGCCATTGAAGCCGCCCAAAAAACCAATCGGGTCGGCGGCCCCCCATTGCCCTACCAGGGCCACTACGGCCCCTAGAGCCCCAGCCATTGCCAGGTAAGGCGTCCAGGCAGACGACGAACGACCCTGAATTAAGTCACCCACTAAGATAACCAGAATGGTGACAACTAAAATCCCCTCTGGCCAGATAGTAGCGGCGTTGAGCTGCGCCCCCAGGCTAGCAAAGTCCATGCACTTTCCCTCGACATTGACAGGGTTAAGAAAGATATACCAGGCATCTTATCGCGTCAGCGCCACTCTGGTCATGCCGTAATCCGAGATGGCTCACAGGGTTTGCGGGATGGCCTCAACCAGATTGAGCCAAGGCTGCTTTGGTAAAGCTCCAACAAACTCGACTAGACGAGAGGTGTCTGGCTAGTCTATTTATATAAGCTAAGGTGAGGACAAGGCTATTCACAGTTGTCAATTGATGAAATAGAGAGAATAATCTATCCGTACCCGGTTCAGCCTGCCAGGTCTAGGCTGGGCTGCTATAGTGACTTAACTTCACCGTTAGGATTAGACCTGTAGTAACGTGTTTAGCACCTGGGAACGATTATCCCAACTCTAAAGAACCAGTACGCAGAGACGCGCAACCAGCCCTATGTCAACGCTCGTTATTGTCGAATCCCCTACCAAAGCTAAAACGATTCGCAACTACCTGCCAGCAGGATACCGGGTGGAAGCGTCTATGGGGCACGTGCGCGATTTGCCCCGTTCAGCCAGTGAAATCCCTGCCGATGTGAAGGGGGAAAAATGGGCTCAGCTTGGGGTTAACCCAGAGGCGGATTTTGCCCCGCTGTACATCATCCCTAGTGATAAGAAGAAAGTCGTTAAGACTCTAAAGGACGCCCTCAAACAGGCTGACGAGCTAGTGCTAGCCACTGACGAAGATCGAGAAGGCGAAAGCATTAGCTGGCACCTCTTGCAGGTACTCAACCCCAAGGTGCCCACGCGGCGCATGGTGTTCCATGAAATTACCCAAGACGCCATTCAGTCTGCCCTTGATAACTGCCGCGACATTGATGACCAGCTTGTCCATGCCCAGGAGACTCGTCGGATCCTAGATCGCCTGGTCGGGTATACCCTATCGCCGTTGCTGTGGAAAAAAATTGCTGGCGGCCTTTCTGCCGGGCGAGTCCAGTCTGTAGCGGTGAAGTTGGTCGTAGCGCGAGAAAAGGAGCGTCGTGCCTTTCGCAAAGGCTCCTACTGGGATTTAAAGGCAACGCTGCTGAAGGAGCAGAGTGCCTTTGAGGCTAAGCTCTACGCCCTGGGAGGCACCCGCCTGGCCACCGGCAGCGACTTTGACGAAGCCACCGGGCAGATTGCCGAGGGGCGGCAGGTGGTGCTGCTAGATGAGACCCAGGCCCGCCAGCTTCAGGAACGCCTACAGGCAAGCGTTTGGACGGTCAGCAACCTGGAAGAGCGGCCCAATACCCGCAAGCCATCGCCACCGTTTACCACCTCCACCCTGCAGCAAGAGGCGAACCGCAAGCTGCGCCTCTCAGCCCGAGACACCATGCGGGTTGCCCAAAACCTCTATGAGCAGGGCTACATTACCTACATGCGAACGGACTCCGTGCACCTGTCTCAGCAGGCTATTGAGGCCGCTCGATCCTGCGTGGCCGCCAAGTACGGTACAGAGTACCTGAGCCCTCAGCCACGCCAGTATGCTACTAAAACTAAAGGAGCCCAGGAAGCTCACGAGGCCATTCGTCCTGCCGGGAGCACCTTTAGAACGCCCCGCGAAACCGGGCTAACAGGGCGCGAAGCCGCCCTCTATGACCTGATCTGGAAACGCACGGTGGCCAGCCAAATGGCTGAAGCGCGCCAGACCAATATCACGGTTTCCATTGAGGTTGAGGATGCAGTCTTTCGCGCCACTGGTAAGCGTATTGACTTTCCTGGCTTTTTCCGCGCCTACGTCGAAGGTTCGGATGATCCAGATGCGGCCATTGAAGACCAGGAAGTGCTGCTACCGGCGCTCAAAACCGGCGATGGGCTAGCCTGCTCTGAGGTTGAAGCCATTGGTCACGAAACCCAGCCACCGGCCCGCTATACCGAAGCCACCCTGGTCAAGGTGCTGGAAAGTGAAGGGATTGGTCGCCCCAGTACCTACGCAACGGTGATTGGCACCATTATTGACCGGGGCTATGTGCGTCTGGTTAACAATAGCCTGATCCCCACCTTTACCGCCTTTGCGGTGACGGCTCTGCTGGAGCAAAATTTCCCTGATTTGGTAGACGTCCGGTTTACGGCCCGCATGGAGCAAACCCTGGACGATATTTCCACCGGCGAGGTGGACTGGCTACCCTACCTGCAAGCCTTCTACGCCGGGGAGCAGGGGCTGGAGAATCAGGTGCAAGACCGAGAAAGTCAAATTGATCCGACGGAAGCCCGCACGGTTCTTCTCAACGACCTGGAGGCTAAGGTTCGGATTGGGCGTTACGGCCCCTACATTGAAATCAACCATGGCGACGAGTCTGTGCGGGCTTCAATTCCGGCTGATGTCCCCCCCGCTGACCTGGACGAAGAGCAAATTGAGCGAATTATCAAGCAAAAGGTGGAAGGGCCAGACAAGGTCGGCCTTCACCCCGACACTGGAGAGCCAATTTATTTACGGATTGGCCCCTATGGCCCCTACGTTCAGCTGGGTGAGAGCAGCGACGAGAACCCTAACCCCAAACGAGCCTCCCTTCCCAAAGGTTTACAGCCTGAGGATGTGACGGTAGAAACGGCGGTGGGGCTACTGACTCTGCCCCGCACCCTGGGCAACCACCCAGAGACTGGGGCGGTGATCAAAGCTGGCCAAGGGCGATTTGGCCCTTACATCGTTCACGACCAGGGCAAAGAAGGCCGGGATTATCGTTCTCTTAAGGGCGACGATGATGTCCTGACTGTGAGCCTGGAACGCGCCCTGGAACTGCTGGCTCAGCCCAAGACTGGTCGGGGGCGCAAGAAGGTTGAACCCCTTAGAGAATTGGGTAACCACCCCGATGATGGTGAGCTCATTGCGGTATTCAACGGCCCCTATGGCCACTACGTTAAGCACGGGAAAATCAATGCCTCTGTACCAGAAGGGGTTGAAGTTGATGGGATTACTCTGGAGCAAGCCCTCGGTTGGATAGCGGCAAAAGCTCCAGGGAAAACCACCAAGACTAAAAAAGCTAAGGCTGGAACCAGCAAGACCGGCTCCGCTAAGGCTGGCACGGCAAAAACCAGTACGGCCAAGTCTGGTGCCGCAAAAAGCGGGCGCACCGGGCGGTCTGGCTCAACGGCCAGAACGACTAAGACGGCGGCGGCGAGCAAATCCTCTGGTACTCGAAAAACCACCAAGGCCACTACCCCGAAAAAGACCACAACGACCAAGTCAGCCGCTAGTCGTAAGTCCACTCCAGCGGAGGCTCCAGAATCTACCTCAGAGCCCGATGCCCCTTAAGCTCAGGCCATTTATGGCTGTCTGTTGGGTCGGTGACTCTGGCGTTTAGTAAACCACTCCCCGATATCGACGGATGGCAGCCGGTTTACTTTCTGGCTCAGGCTCCGATGGGTTAGGAATTTCGCTGGGCTTAACCGCTGGCGGAGCCGTGGGTGCTGACGAGAACAAATCTCCAGATAGCCTCTGCTCTGAGCCTCTAGCCCTGTTTAAGGCCCGCAACCCAGAAGATACCCAGTTAACGTCATTAAGGATATCGGGAGCCGCTGGCTTTTGAGCAGCAGAGGGTAGAACAGGCAGAGGCAGGGGCTTGCCACTGACGATTTGGTTGTTGTTAATGGAGGTGCTAAGAGGCGACGAGGCAGGAGCTAACTGAGTCGTGCCTAACTGACGTCGAATTGCTAGCAGCACTGAAAGCAATGCTTGCTCGTCTAAAAAGGGGTGTTCCAGGCCCTGGAGAATAGCGCGAATGTTCTTGGCGGCTGTGGTTATCAGCGTATCGCGGTAGAAGCCGTCTAAGAACCCGGCGGCCCCTTGCTGACGGGCCCAACGCTTCTCAGTATCAGTGACCAGGCCGCGACGGAAGCGAGTTAAGAAAACCTTGATTTGGGGAAACGTATCTCGGCAACCCCGGCAAAAATCGTAGGGGTTAAGCTCACCCAACTCAGCATCCAAAATAATCAGGTCAGGTAGCGTTAACCCTGCAGCAGCAATTTGACTGATACATTCCGCCAGATCATTCCGCGATGGCTCCAGAATAATCGCCATTTTCTGAGATTTGAGCAGGGCTTGCCAAATTAGCCCCTGTAAACGGTTGGACTGAATTACAAATGCTAACTTTTGTGGTGAATCCACCAGTAGAAGCTCCCTTCAACGTACACCCGATGCCGTTATGACCATAACGCAATGCTGGCCCATCAACTCAAATTCTTAGGAACTGGATGCTGGGAATGGGCCATGCTCCAAAGCGCCATAGCCCCTTTGTCACTCTAGTCGGCGCATAACGCAGCTGAATGATACCTGGGTTACATTTACCCTAAATAAGTCTTAAAACCCAGCTTTTATGAACAAATTTGCCCCTAGACCCAAACCTGGTCTAGGGGGGTGAGGGGTTTACCGACTCAGGCCGCTGGGGCAGTAGCCAACGCTTGCGCCAGTGGGAGGTAGGTTGCAAGCGAGATTGCCGCTGTTCCTCCTGTCGTCGGAGGCGAATGAGCTCGGCCCCATCGCTCAGGGTGGGATCGCGGTAGGGAACCGCCGCGCGGGTGAGTAAATGTTCAGCTTCTTGCTGGGATAGGGACGCCAGCCCCAGGGATGTGAACTGAGCCAGGGTACCAGGCCAGCGTCGTCCTGCTGCCGCGATTGCCCCCACGCATAGCCCCGCCTGCTGAAACGCCGCCCGCACCGCCGCCGCGCAGGAATAGGTCGCTAACCGGCCCGACGGACTCAGGCAGTGAGCTACCTGCTGGATAAAATCCACCGTCCACAGCTCTGGGCAATGGGGCGGTGAGAAGGGGTCAAAAAAGATCACGTCAGCCTGAACCCCTTCCTTGACCAGGGTTTGCACAGTCTGGCGAGCATCCCCCAGCATTAACCGGGCTTGCAGAGCTGCCCCGCTGGCTTGGCCTGTGGCGGCTAATTGTTGAAGTATGGCTTGAACCTCCTCTGGCCAGGGGGCAATGAGATGCTGGGCTACGGCCTGCTGGGGCACCCTGGCATCCAGCTCTAGGCCAACCAGAGTTATCTGGCAGGCTGGATTCACCCGGCTCACCGTAGTCAGCGCAGCGGCACTGTTATAGCCTAGGCCATAACACACATCCAGAATGGTTAGCGCCGGAGCTTGGGCCAGGTTTGCCAGGTGAGTCGCCTCTACGTAGGTAATCTGAGCTTCGGTGTAAGCTCCGGCGCGACTGTGAAACCATTCGCCAAAGTCTTCAGAAAATAGGGTAAACGAACCATCAGCCGTGGCTTCTGGCGTCAACGCCCCGGTCAAGGGCGACCCTGGTGATTGAGTTGAATTAGAGATGACCATGGTAGTGATAAGGAATTTTGACCCCTACCGCTCAAATTTTGAGTCAAAATAATACTTAACATTAGATAAGAAACCTATTGCTTACTGCAGCCTGCGTCCTCAATGTCAGGCGGCTCCTTATCCTAGACAGGCGCAGTTTAGCAATTCATCCTAAGGTTATATACAACACTTTTTGGGAGAGAATACCATGGTCGCAGCTCCAGTGGATACCCAAGCAAAGCGCCTCACCATTGAGGTTGAGCCTGTGGCCGACGCCGTGACCACAATTCGCTCTCTGGATTGGGATCGCGATCGCTTCGACATTGAGTTTGGCCTGCAAAATGGGACTACCTACAACTCCTTCCTCATTCGCGGCGAGAAAGTGGCTCTGGTCGATACCTCCCACGCCAAGTTTCGTGACCTGTATCTCAGCACCTTAACCGGCGAGATTGACCCTAAAACCATCGATTACTTAATTATCAGCCACACCGAACCTGACCACAGCGGCCTGGTTCGGGATGTGTTGGAGTTGGCTCCCCAGGCCACGGTGGTGGGCGCTAAGGTGGCCATTGCATTCCTGGAAGATCTGGTGCATCGGCCCTTTGAGCGGTTGATTGTCAAAAACGGCGATACCCTCGATTTGGGCAACGGCCATGTGCTGGAGTTTATTAATGCGCCCAATCTGCACTGGCCTGACACAATTTTTACCTACGACCACAAAACCGGCCTCCTGTTTACCTGCGATGCCTTTGGTCTGCACTTTTGCAGCAATGCCACCTATGACGATGATCTGGAGGTCATTTCCCCAGATTTTCGGTTCTATTACGAATGCCTGATGGCCCCTAATGCTCGTTCGGTGCTGTCGGCCATGAAGCGGATGGAAGCGCTGCCTCCCATCACCATGATTGCGACCGGTCATGGCCCGTTGCTGCGCTACAACGTAGCTGAGCTGACCGGGCGCTACCAGCGCTGGAGCCAGGAGAAAGCCAAGGCTGAGGATCTGGTGGCGGTGTTCTACGTGTCGGACTACGGCTATAGCGATCGCCTCTCTCAGGCCATTGCCAGGGGCATTACCAAAACCAATGTGGCCGTAGATATGATGGATATGCGCTCGGCGGATCCCCATGACGTTACTGAACTGGTGAGTCGGGCTAAGGGGTTGGTGATTGCTCTACCGCCTGCTTCTGGCCCCGGCGCTAAGGAAACTCAAGCGACCCTGGGAACCATTCTGGCGGCCGTTAACCGTAAGCAAACCGTTGGTTTGTTTGAATCCTACGGGGGCAATGATGAACCGATCGATCCCCTGGCCATCAAGTTTCAGGATCTGGAGCTGAATCAGGCGTTTACCCCCATTCGGATCAAAGACATCCCTACCGAAACCATTTACCAGTATTGCGAAGAGGCAGGTACCGACCTGGGTCAGAGACTGGCTCAGGCGGGCAAGCTCAAGCAACTTAAGTCTCTGGATGCCGACTTGGAAAAGGCCCTGGGACGAATCAGCAGCGGTCTATACATCATCACCGCCAAAAAAGGAGAGGTATCTAGCGCTATGCTGGCTTCCTGGGTATCCCAGGCCAGTTTTCAGCCCCTCGGCTTTACGGTAGCCGTGGCTAAGGATCGGGCGATTGAGTCGCTGATGCAGGTAGGCGACCAGTTTGTGCTCAACATCCTGGAGGAAGGCAAGCACCTACCCTTGATGAAGCATTTTCTCAAGCGCTTTGCCCCCGGTGCTGACCGCTTCGCGGGGGTGCGTACCCGCCCGGCTGACAATGGCTCGCCACTGCTGGCTGATGCTTTGGCTTATCTGGAATGTCAGGTAACTAGCCGCATGGAGGTCAGCGATCACTGGATCGTCTACTGCACGGTGCAGGATGGCAAAGTTTCCCATCCGGATGGGCTAACAGCCGTGCATCATCGCAAAGTTGGAAACTACTACTGATTCCATCTGTGCAAAGTCTTGTTGAAAATCACAACAAACCCTTGCATGGCGTAAAGCTTCAATGGAGAATCCGACGACTTTAGCGTTACTGCATAAGAATAGGGACAGATCTATCAGTCCTGCCGTTGCACTGCCCTCAGGGAAGTATGCAGCGGCCACTCAAGTAAAGGAATACTCTATGACTACCCCCAAAGAAGTCTTTGAGCACTTGGCCCAGCTTGAACAGGGAGACCTTGTCCAAAGCGCATCCTATCGCGAGGAAGCCCAGGAAGTTTTGGCTGACAACAGCGTTAGTCTTCAGTTGCGGCAGGCGATCGCTGACCGGCTCAATCAGGCCAACCACGACCTGGCATTGCACACCGTTGGCAGCGAAGATAGCTACTAACTCGGCTTAGCTAACTAGCCGTCGGGTATGTTCCAGCTTGGTCGCCCACCCTTCGGGAAGGAAGCTATACCTTAATTCCCTCTCCCCCAGCGAGAGGGAATTTGAAATTCTGACTCCCCCATGTCCCTTAAGAATAAGGGGCTGGGGGATGAGGCTATAGCCCTGTAGCAGCGGGATGCATCCCTATCCACCCGCTGCTAACCTCAAGCTGTCTTCCATGAGCTTGAGGGCAATACGGAGGTTGGCTTGGGTCCACAACAGCGGGGTGGCATCATTAGGAACATAGCTACCCCCCTTCAAATAATATAGTTCAGGGCATTTGAAGCCACCAAACTTAGACTCACTGGCCGTTAGTTGACCCAGGGATCTATTCAAATAAACCGTTTGCGCTTGTAAGTACTCCACCTGTTGGGTTTCTTGGAACCTAATTCCAAATATAGCTGAGATAATGGGATCGAAAATACACCATTGAGCTTCCTCACCGGGCTGTAAGGCACGACCCTGTTGCCGTAACCACACCTCCCGCTCTGTTGAAATGGTAGTGCGAATGGATTCAGGAATATCCTCATAATCACGGCACCAGAAGGAGTCTCCTAAATATCGAAAGATGCCATAGTCACCCTTTAAATTATTGATAACATCTGTAAGAATTTGCTCCGACATTTCATCCTGCAGTAATTGCAGAGGATAGATCAAAAACAAAAGTGCCGCATCATAGCGACGGGCTCTTCCAGATTGAACACACTCAGCCGGAAGAATTCGATTAAGGGCAAGCGAACCTTGTTGAATCAACCCTTCTAAGAATTCAGGAGTAATTATTTGATCTTTGTATTGGCAGCAGAAGTTAATAAAGACAGGCTCTAGGCAAAGCACCTTAAGAGCTTTGAGAGCTGCAATGACCACACCAATGCTAGATGCTTCGATTTTTCGAGTTTCTTCCCAATGACCACTATCCTCATCCTGCCAGTAGCCAATAGCTTCAAAGTAAAGCGGAAAAAGAGCGAGCAGATCAATACTCTCTTGGGTTGGAACCAGTTGCTGGCCGCGCACTAACTGGCAATAAAACCACAGAAAATATCCTAAAGCATCGTTCTGGGCATGCTCCCATGTTTGGTCAATCTCTTCTAGAGTACTACCCTTAAAGCGAATATGCGGTCGGTTCATTGCAACATCAGAACTGACCTCACCATCGATGATTCTTTCAAAGCGTGCTCGATGCTTCCGAAAATAGGTCATTAAGCACTCGACGGTTTTAAGCGCGGCATCAATTTCTCCAATCAGATAATTGGAATAAGCCACATATATATTATCTCTAACCCATACCGCTGCATAACCGGTATATTCTGTTGAAGATTCAACAATTGCAGCGGGGAAAAGCCCATTTTCTAGGGCAGGAAAATGAAATGTATCCCTTGCCTGCAGCAGATTACTAATTTTTCTCAGATCTTCTAGATTATAGTGAGACTTTACTAGCTGAGTAATCTCATCATTGTGCAAGACGGGCATAACTGCTACTTACAAGTAAAGAACAACGAGCACAATAGAAGCCAGAATCCTAAGGAAAGAATCAAAATAAGAAAATTTTCGAAAAGTCTTGCCGCTTGTAGTGAAGAAGATATTTCCCAACACCTACTACCCAACCCTAGGCTTAATCGCAAGTTGAAAAAGGAGCCAAAGAGGATGAATGGGTGCTCGCTGAGTACAGCGACTGGCAGCATTTAGAGCAATCTCCGGGTAAAACCAGCAAGCAGGCCTGAAGATTAGCTTTAGAGTTAGCCAAAAAAACGCTTAGTTAATGAATCTGATTAGGGGAAAATCTTACATCCTTGATGTCAACGATTCCTTTGCCATGGCCTAACTCTCCACGTATTCCTGAACGAAACCTACCTAGCTTAATGACGACTCCTGAAATCACAGAAAAATTCGCATTATGCATATCTTCCTCGCTGATATACTGGTTGCCATCTGCTTCAAAGTGACACCATCTTTTTTTATCTTGGAGGTCGACATACATAGGCGTCCAACTACCATCTTCGCGAACTGAAAACTGCCTATATTCTCCAGCTCTGTTAGCATAATCCCAATGCTGATATTTTCCGTTCACAATACGTACAGCAATACCAATGTCTCTTATAAGGTTTGGATTTTGTAATACCTGAGGTGAAATCCTGGCCTTAAAGTAAAGGTAGTTCAGCCCTTGGTCTTCAATCCGAACTGCTTTCTCATTTTGAGGTCTAATAGTAACGTTACAACCCCAGCTTGACTCAAAGGATTCAAATTCAATCCTTAGAAACGGATCCATATCTCCAATGATTTTAGCGTTTATCGTATTGCCAAATAACGTATCAGCCCAAAGATAAGAGACAGCATTTACATTTTCATTTTCGGCATCTCTAAAGACAACAAAGTTCTGGAAATTTACTCCAGTTGTAACGCCTTTCAAACCATAGAAGCTGTAAAGTTCGTTGCTATCTAGATCGAGCTTAGCGTTTGCTAAGTTGCCTATCTGTATACCCATTTCTTTAATTTCAGAAAGTAATTCAGTTCTGAAAGAATCAAGTCTGAGACCGAGAGTATTACTCTTGTTGGGATTGAGCTTTTCGTCAATTTCTTTTCCCATCTCTACAGCAATTCGATCTAATCTTGAGAAAACCTCTGCTCTCAATTGATCAATTTGAATGTTTAATTCGTTTAAAGTTCTTTGCTGATCTTCTCTTTGCTTTCCTAAAGCGCCCCTACTGGTTATAAAGATATAGACTATTAGGAACGAGAGAGTTGTGGCAATAATATTTCCCGATATACCTTGAATAAACTCCTTCAATCCAGCATTTTTGATGCTGGTCTCAACCAGGAAAAAGACTGTTGCCAGGAGTGCCGTTACAAGGGCAGCAAAAAGGGCAGCGATGTAAGCACTATTATCAGTATTTCGGTTGTTATTCATTAGCTGCTTTGCCGACCTAATCGATCTCTGATTCTTAATTTGTCATGATTGGAGTTTGAGTAATGAACTTTATCTTCTTATGACTAGGAGCTAGCCTCTCGTCCATAAATTTGAGTCATAGCCTTAAGCCGATCGCTATATTCCTGAGTCAATGCCTCCTGCCGAAATCGCCAGATCCAGTTGTTTTCAGCCTGGCCTGGTATATTCATGCGGGCATTGCTGCCTAAGCCAAATACATCTTGCAATTGAATAATTGCTAAATCAGCAATAGTGCTAAGTGCTAACCGAATCATATCCCAGTGAACACCGTGAGGACCATCACAACCCAGGTATTGATGAAATCGGTCTTTTTCGTAATCTGAAGCTTTTTCGTACCAGCCCAGGGTGGTGTCGTTGTCATGGGTGCCGGTATAAACCACGAAGTTACGATTAAAGTTAAACGGCAGATGAAAGTTATTGCTGTCAAACATAAAGGCAAACTGAAGAATTTTCATCCCCGGAAACTGGAAATGATCCCGCAAATCCAGTACCGGCTGATTAATATCGCCTAAGTCCTCTGCAAGAATGGGCAAACTGCCCAATTCCCGCGCTACCGTTTCAAAAAACTTATACCCTGGAGCCTGCACCCAGGTGCCGTTAATCGCGGTTTTTTCGCCAGCGGGCACTGACCAAAACGACTCAAATCCTCGAAAGTGATCGAGGCGCACTAAATCTACATGAGCCAGGGTCTCTTTCATCCGCCGCACCCACCAAGCAAAATTTGTTGATTCCAGGTAATCCCAGTCATACACTGGATTACCCCAGAGTTGCCCCGTATCTGAAAAATAGTCCGGCGGTACACCAGCCATTTCTGCTGGTAGCTTGGTTTCTGCATTGAGCTGAAATACCTCTGGGTGTGCCCACACATCCGCACTGTTGTGGGCAACATAGATAGGAATATCGCCAATGATGCGAATGTTCTGGGCGTTGGCATAACTTTTTAGCTCGCCCCACTGGCGGTAAAACGCGAACTGGAGCAGTTTCTGGAAAGCAATTTCCTCCGCCAGGTCATGGCAAGCCTGGTCTAAAGCTTCGGGCTTGCGATCGCGCAATTCTGCCGACCAGTCCGTCCAAACAGGGCTTGCCTGGGTTTCAATCAGGGCTGTGAAGAGGGCATAGTCATCCAGCCAATCGGCCTTACCGCGGCAAAAGCCTTCAAACTCCTTGCGTTGAATCTCGCTGGCCTGAGCCTGGAAGTTTTGAGCAGCTTTGCGCAGCAACTTCATTTTCCAGGGAATGACCCGATCAAAGTCAACCGCATCAAGGGGAAAGTCAGGCACCTCGCGCAAGTCATCTTCACTCAGCCAACCGTGCTCTTTTAAGAGATCGGGGCTGATTAGCAGGGGGTTGCCTGCCATCGTGGAAAAGCTCATGTAGGGGGAATTGCCAAACCCAGTTGGCCCCAGGGGTAGCAGTTGCCAGAGTTGCTGGCCACCTCGAGCCAGAAAATCAACAAATTGGTAGGCTTCTAACCCCAAGTCTCCAATCCCATAGCGATTGGGCAGGCTGGTAGGATGCAAAAGAATGCCGCTGGCTCTAGGAAAAGGCATAGTTAACCCTGTGCAATTCCAGTTGACTTTAGCACGGCAGATGGGGGATGATGGGCGTCTTTTAGTGGGATTTTGGCTTTATTTTGGTTTCTAATAACAGCTTTTGAAGCGGCCATTGAGCAGTGTGACGTTGAGTTGCGCCAATGCAACACTAATCAATAATGAATTTCGCAATTCCACTCTCAACCCACCCTATCTATGACCGGCTACCGCAATCCTGCCCCCACCGTTGATCTAATTATTGAACTGCTCCATCGCCCCCATCGCCCTATTGTGTTAGTCGAGCGCCTCAACCCGCCGCTGGGTTGGGCGTTGCCTGGGGGCTTTGTCGATTACGGCGAATCGGTTGAAGCCGCCGCCCGCCGCGAAGCCCTGGAAGAAACCCGGCTAGAGGTCACCCTGATCGAGCAGCTAGCGGTGTACTCTGACCCTCAGCGCGACCCCCGCCAACACACCCTCAGCATTGTATTTCTGGCCACGGCCAGCACGGATCCGATGGCCGCCGATGATGCCAAGGCAGCGGCTATCGTTAATCCCTGGGAGGTACCCCGCAACCTCTGCTTTGATCACGATCGCATTTTGCGCGATTATTGGCAGTATCGGTTCTACGGTCAACGCCCCCGCTTTGGGGCTGATCTTTAAGGTGCTGGCCTCTAAACCTGGCTGATCATAGGTTGGACTCTCCAGCCTTTCCATAACGTTCATGGCCTCGCCCTCCACCCCATCACCCCACTACCCCTTCTTTCACCATGCAGCGCACCATCATCACCACCCCCCACGCCCCTGCCCCCGTCGGCCCCTACAACCAGGCCGTTGCCGTCACCGGACAGCTTATCTTTGTGGCGGGTCAAATTGCCCTTGACCCGGCCACCGGGGAACTGGTGGGCCAGGATGATGTGGCGGCTCAAACGGAGCAGGTGATCGCTAACCTAAAGGCAATTCTGACTGCGGCTGGTGCTGACCTTAATAACGTGGTCAAAACCTCTGTGTTTCTCAAGGATATGAACGACTTTGGCATCGTTAACGAGGTTTACGCCAGGTACTTCGGTGGTGAAGCCGCTCCCGCTCGCGCCTGTGTCGAGGTATCTCGCCTGCCCAAGGATGTGGCGGTTGAAATTGAGTGCATTGCGGCGGTGTAAGCCTTTTCCAAGGCCAGAAGTGGAGTTTTGCCTGTAGGAAAGCTATGGGTTTTGCGCAGGACTTAGTATAAATCCGCTGGGTAAAAGTTAGGAACGTTAAGAACCGTCGCAGAGCCCTTCTCAAGGGTGATCAACTGCATAACAATAGGAGCGTACTTAACGATTCTCAATCTCCCGGCGGGTAAAGCTTCCGCCTGAGTAAAGCAGCATTATGGCGTACTACTGGTTTAAGGCATTTCACGTTGTTGGAGTTGTGGTCTGGTTTGCCGGATTGTTTTATCTGGTGCGCCTGTTTATCTACCATGTCGAAGCTGACGCTGAGCCAGAACCGGCCCAGGGCATTCTTAAAGGTCAGTACGAAATTATGGAGCGGCGGCTTTACAACATCATCACCACCCCTGGCATGGTGGTAACGGTGGCTATGGCCATCGGCTTGCTAGTGCTGATGCCGGAGTACCTGAAAGACGGTTGGATGCATGCCAAACTGGGGTTGGTAGCCCTGCTACTGGGCTATCACTACTACTGCGGACGGCTGATGCGACAGCTCCAACGGGAAGAGTGCCGCTGGTCGAGTCGCCAGCTTCGCGCCCTCAATGAAGCGCCGACGCTGTTGCTGGTGGTCATTGTCATGCTGGTTATTTTTAAGAACAACTTCCCAACCGGAGCTACTACCTGGCTGATAGCTGGGTTGGTTGTGTTCATGGCCGCCACCATTCAGCTCTACGCCCGCAAGCGTCGCCTGGATAGGGAAAAGGCACTCACCCTAGCCGAAACCTCCGAGCCTCAGGTTTTACAAAGCCCCTAAGCTGGTCTAAATTGAGAGTCCAATCTCGTCAAGATCGCCTCTCGTCAAGACCGCCATGCCTGCCCCGCTATCTCCCCGTGCTCAACCTACTCGACGATCGCCCTGGGTTATTCCCCAGAGAGTCATTCCTTACCTATTTCTGCTACCGGCCTTAGCAGCGCTAACCATTTCTGTTTTTTGGCCCGCCCTACAGGCCTTCTACTTTAGCTTTACTAGCTTTGGCGTAGATCTGACGGCTGCCCCCACCTGGGTTGGTCTGGACAATGTGCGCCGGTTGATGGTGGATCCTGTTTTTTGGCAAACGGTGCGTAATAGTTTGGTGTACCTGGTCGGAGTAGTGCCCGTTTTGACTATTGCGCCACTACTGCTGGCCATTTTGGTGAATCGATCGCTACGTGGCATCTACTGGCTACGGGCGGCTTACTACTCGCCGGTAGTGGTCTCAATGGTGGTTGCAGGCATTGCCTGGCGCTGGCTCTATGCCGAAAATGGCCTGTTTAATCAAGTGCTACAGGCCACTGGGCTGACCACATCGGGAATTCCCTGGCTGACCAGTCCGGCTCTAGCGCTGTGGAGCGTCATGGTTGTGACGATCTGGAAGGGATTAGGATACTACATGGTCATTTACCTGGCCGGGCTGCAAGGTATTCCCCAGGATCTCTACGAAGCGGCGGCTATTGATGGTTCTGAGGGCTGGCGCAGGCATTGGGACATCACCCTGCCGCTGATGCGCCCCTACTTGCTGCTGGTAGCCGTGATTTCCGCCATTGCGGCCACCAAGGTGTTTGAAGAAGTCTACATCATGACCCAGGGCGGCCCTCGAAACAGCTCTAAGACAGTGGTGTACTACATCTACGAGCAGGCCTTTGAAGAGTTTGAGATCAGCTACGCCTGCACCATCGGGTTGGCCCTGTTTCTGGCTATTCTGGCCCTCTCGGTGCTTCGCCTCAGCTTTGGCCAGCAGGAGGTACCGCCCCTGAGTTAGGGGCAGCTACGCCGATTGTTGAGCAATCCAGTGATCGGCAGGGGTCGTCAGTAACCAGTACCATCCTGTCTGGTAAGAGCTAACCCTTGGCAATGGGTTAAATTTCCCGATCACGCTTTAGGGTTAGCGTCATTAGAGTTGGCTGGGTGCCGCGTTCGTCTTCGCCCTCTGCCGGACGGCGCTGGGTAAAGGTGCCATCGGCGGCCATATCCCACGCCTGACGATTATCGACCAGCATAATCGCTAAAATGCCCTGCAACTCAGCCGCCAGGATTGGATCTTCGACCGGGGTGATGGCTTCTACCCGGCGATCCAGGTTGCGGGTCATCCAGTCGGCGCTGCCGATGTAGTACTCGGGCTGGCCGTTGTTGTGGAAGCAGAAGATACGGGAGTGCTCCAGAAAGCGCCCAATGACGCTGATGACCCGGATATTATCGCTAACACCGGGCAAACCAGGCCGTAAACAACAAATACCCCGCACGATTAAGTCAATCTGCACCCCAGATTGGGAGGCTTCGTAGAGCAGCTTGATAATTTTGGCATCAACCAGGGAATTCATTTTGGCCACAATTTTGCCCTGGTGACCATTGCGGGCATGGTCAATTTCCCGGCGAATTAGGGCTTCCATGCGATCGCGCAGAGTTAGCGGCGCAACCAGTAGCTTACGATAGGCCTTCTGGCGAGAGTAGCCGGTTAAAAAGTTGAACAAATCCGTTAAGTCAGCTCCTAACTCCTCGCGGCAGCTCAGCAAACCCAGGTCGGTATAGAGGTTCGAGGTCTTGGGGTTGTAGTTGCCCGTACCGATGTGGACGTACCGGCGAATCTCGTCGCCTTCTTCGCGCACCACTAGCATGGTTTTGGTGTGGGTCTTGAGGCCGACAATGCCGTAGACCACGTGAACTCCGGCATTTTCCAGCTTTTTCGCCCAAAGGATGTTGTTTTCCTCATCAAAACGGGCCTTCAGTTCCACCAGGGCCACCACCTGCTTACGATTCTCGGCAGCGGTAATCAGCGCCTTGACTATTGGGGAGTCCCCAGAGGTGCGATACAGCGTCATTTTGATCGCCAGCACCTGGGGATCGTTAGCCGCCTGGGTGATAAACTCCTGCACCGAAGCGGTAAAAGATTCGTAGGGGTGATGCACCAGAATATCCCCCTGACGAATCACCGCAAAAATATCAGGAGCTTGCTCAGCGTAGTCGTCGTCATCCATATCAATAACGGCCTTGAGTCGTCGGGGGGTAACCGCTGTCCAGGACTTATCCTTAAGGGCTGGCAGAGGCAGCGACATGAAATAGAACAAATCTTTCAGGTTAATTAGCCCATTAATTGAGTAGACCCGATCTTCGCTAACCCTGAGTTCTCGCATCAACTGCTGCCGCAGGTCATCGGGCATGGAGCGTTCTAGCTCTAACCGACAAACAAACCCTTCTAACCGCCGCTTGCTGATTTCCTGCTCAATGGCCAGCAGCAAATCATCGGCTTCGTCTTCCAAAATCGGGAAGTCAGCATCTCGCGTGATCCGAAAAACATGAGAACCGGCAATGGTCATGCCTTGAAACAGATAGCCTAAGTTGTCAGCAATCACCTGCTCCAGCGGCACCCCTACCCACAGCTTGGTCTCTTCGTGGTAGTGGCACAGAGGTTCCGGCATCTTAACGAAGCGGGGCAAGGTGCTGGGAACTTTTACCCGGGCAAACTTTTCATGGCCATTTTCTGGGTTCACCACTCGCACGGCCAGGTTAAGGCTCAAATTAGACATGCGAGGGAAGGGATGGGATGGATCGACACTCAACGGCGTTAACACCGGGAAAATGCGATTTTCGAAGTAATCCTTCAGGAAAAACTTTTGTTCTTCAGTGAGGTCGCTGTAGTTTAGTAGGTGAACCCCATACTCGGTCAGGGCTGGTCGCAGGTCTTGTTCAAAGGTTTGATGCTGTAGCTGCACTTTTTCCAGGAGATGAGAGCGCATGGCTACTAGTTGCTTGGCTGGTGGAGTGGCATCTGGTGTGGCGGGTAGGATGTTGGCCTCGGCTTGCTCCATCACCCCAGAGATGCGCACCATAAAGAACTCATCCAGGTTAGAGCTATAGATAGCCAGAAACTTCAGCCGCTCTAGTAAAGGTGTACGCGGATCCAAGGCTTCGTGGAGCACTCGCTCGTTAAACCCAAGCCAGCTCAGCTCACGATTGATGTAGTACTGAGAATCGTCTAGGTTAATGCTTTGCTCTGCAACATTGGCCATGGTCATTGCCTTTTCCCGAATGCGGTTGATTAATTTAGTCGCCGCATTCTATCCCTTGAACTTGATGGTTTGGTTAAGAGAGGTAATCCTCCCTCGCTGCACGGGCACAGGTGGCTTTGCTTAATAAGCAATTGATTAAAGTCAGCCTGATCCGCGTAGGGCGTTGCACTCTAGTGATAATCTGAATGATGGCGCTTTGGAATGTAACAGTGACATAGAAGCCGCCACCTTAGCTGATCATACGAAATAGGCGCAAGCATGGTCACCACAGCAGAGAAAACAAACGTAGGCTATATCACTCAAATTATTGGCCCGGTTGTGGACGTTAAGTTCGCGAGCGGCGAAATGCCAAGAATCTATAACGCTCTAAAGATTCAGGGCACTAACCCAGCTGGAACTGAGGTTTCAGTAACCTGTGAGGTACAACAGCTCTTGGGCGACGCTCAGGTTCGAGCCGTTGCCATGAGCTCCACCGATGGCCTTGTGCGTGGCATGGAAGTGATGGATACAGGTTCCCCCATCAGCGTACCTGTTGGGGCTTCTACCCTGGGCCGAATCTTTAATGTGCTAGGCGAACCCGTGGATGAAAAGGGGCCGGTGAATACAGAAACCACCTCTCCCATCCACCGCTCTGCTCCTAAATTGACTGAGCTTGAAACCAAGCCAACAGTATTTGAAACTGGCATTAAGGTAATCGACCTGCTAGCTCCCTATCGTCAGGGCGGTAAAGTTGGCCTGTTTGGTGGAGCCGGGGTAGGCAAGACCGTACTCATTCAAGAACTGATTAACAACATCGCTAAAGAGCACGGTGGCGTGTCGGTATTCGGTGGCGTGGGTGAGCGTACCCGCGAAGGCAACGACCTCTACAACGAATTTATGGAGTCTGGGGTAATCAACGCCGATGACCTGAGCCAGTCTAAGGTTGCTCTGGTCTATGGCCAGATGAATGAACCCCCCGGTGCCCGGATGCGGGTAGGGCTGTCGGCGCTAACGATGGCAGAATATTTCCGCGATGTTAACAAGCAGGATGTGCTGCTGTTCATCGATAACATTTTCCGGTTTGTACAGGCGGGTTCCGAAGTGTCCGCTCTGCTAGGCCGGATGCCCTCTGCGGTGGGCTATCAGCCTACCCTGGGGACTGAGGTTGGTGATTTACAGGAGCGTATCACCTCCACCCTGGAAGGATCGATTACCTCCATTCAGGCCGTCTACGTCCCCGCCGACGACTTGACTGACCCGGCTCCCGCTACCACCTTTGCCCACCTGGACGCGACTACGGTGCTCTCCCGTGCCCTGGCCTCCAAAGGGATTTATCCAGCGGTAGACCCGCTAGATTCTTCCTCTACTATGCTGCAGCCCAGCGTTGTCGGAGAAGAGCACTACAAAACAGCTCGTACCGTCCAGTCCACCCTCCAGCGCTATAAAGAGCTGCAAGACATTATCGCCATTCTGGGCCTGGATGAACTGTCTGAGGACGATCGCCTAGTCGTAGCCCGTGCCCGTAAGATTGAGCGTTTCCTCTCTCAACCCTTCTTTGTGGCTGAAGTCTTTACGGGGCTATCTGGCAAGTATGTCTCCCTGGAAGACAACATCAAGGGATTTAACATGATTCTCTCCGGAGAACTTGATGAGATCCCTGAGCAGTGCTTTTACCTGAAGGGAGGCATTGAAGATGTACTAGAGGCTGCCGAAAAGCTAAAAGCTGAAAGCTAATTAACGCTGCTGAGAGACAGGGGATGATTGAATCGAATCGTCACCTGTCTCCTTTCTCGATTCCACTTACTGCATTGTTGCCATGGCCTTAACTGTTCGTGTTATCGCCCCAGACAAAACTGTTTGGGATTCCGAGGCTGAGGAAGTTATTCTGCCCAGCACAACGGGCCAGCTCGGCATTTTAGCTGGTCACGCCCCCCTTTTAACTGCGCTTGATATCGGAGTAATGCGGGTTAGAGCTGATAAAACCTGGGTGCCCATCGCGCTGATGGGTGGGTTTGCCGAGGTTGACAGTAATGAAGTTACTATTCTGGTCAATGGTGCCGAGCGTGGTGATGCTATTGACCTAGAAGCGGCTAAAGCGGCTTATCAAGACGCCGAGGCTCGACTAGCAGGGGTTAACCCTGAAGACAAGCAGGCGCTTATTCAGGCCAGACAATCTATGAAACGGGCCAGGGCTAAGCTCCAGGCTTCAGAGGGGATTAAGTAGCTCTAATTATTAAGCTCCAGTCTCAATATCGAAACTGGAGCTTAATGTTTGATGTTTCTGTACGGCAGTCAGCCTTGGCTAAGTCAACTAGCGCTTACGAACTACCGGTAAACGTAATATCCGGAAACCGATCCTGGGCCTCTGTTAACGACTTACCTTTGCCTTCTTCCTGCCAATAGTTGATGATTTCGGTTGCCTTATTGAGGATTTCAACCCGTTCTTCTTCTTCAATCCAGGGTTTACTCTCCAACTCGGTTTTCATCTGTTCCCAGGCATCATTACGTGGCCAGAAAAAGTAGGATGTCAACGGACTGGTGCCCTTACCCACAACCTGGTCAACCGCCAGCGCCACGTCATTCTCTAGCCAGAGTACTTTTAAGACAAATCTGGACAAGTAAACCTCCGCCGCAATTCCAAAAATACTACAGTCTTTAAGCATACCATTTTTGGCGCATTCCCTCAGCATTCTTTGCTTCTATCTATGACTGCCTTAACCCATCCCCAGGCCATTGTAGTCTTCGATATTGACGGCGTACTGCGGGACGTCAGTAACTCCTATCGCCGCGCCCTCGCCGATACCGTTGAGCAGTTCACTGAGGGCGGCTATCGCCCTTCCCCAGAGGATATTGACTCACTCAAGGGCGAAGGGTTGTGGAACAATGATTGGGAAGGCTCCCAGGAGTTGGTTCTGCGCTATTTTGAACGTCAGGGTCAACCCAGGCACAACGTATCGCTCGTCTACGAAGAGTTGGTCACGTTCTTTCAGAGCCGCTACCGAGGGCCTGATCAGACTGACCCAGACCAGTGGACAGGGTACATTACCCAAGAGCCCTTACTGGTAGATTCTAGCTACTTTGAGCAATTAACCGAGGGACGATTACTCTGGGGATTTTTTAGTGGAGCTACCCGTGGCTCAGCCCGTTACGTTCTGGAGCGTCGCCTTGGCCTCAGTCACCCGGTACTGGTTGCCATGGAAGATGCTCCCGGCAAGCCTGATCCGACTGGTCTGTTTGCGGTAGTCGAAGCATTAACCCAAAAGCACCAGTTAACGACTGAACTGCCCGTTATCTATGTCGGAGACACGGTTGCCGATATGCAAACCATCACCCAAGCCCAAACCCAGCGGTCAGAGCGCGTCTGGGTGGGTATTGGGGTTTTGCCTCCCCATGTGGTTGGCAACGGCATCAGCTATAGCCAAGCCTATCGTGACTCGCTGTGCCAGGCCGGAGCAAAAGAGGTTCTGGATGCCGTTACTCTGTTAACGCCTCCTCTCCTGCGGCAGTGGATGTAGCTCGGTTGCCCCTGACAGGCCGCTCCTGCCCAAAATCATCTCCCAAAAGTAATCATCTCCCAAAAGTAAAAGGGAAGCGACGGACTCACCTCCCCGAACAAAAGGGAAAGGGAGGTGAGTCCGTCACCTCCCTGAACAACCTCAAAAGCTGGATAGTCTGGATTGAAGGAACGTCAATCTGCAAGCGTCTGCTTGCGCCGCAGGGTGGTAAATCCACCTACCCCTAGCACCAGCAGGCTCAGAATTGCTGAGGGCTCAGGCACATCTTCCACAGGCCGCCCCTGTTGCGCCCCACGAACGGCAAAGACCACATCGTTATAGTCGAGGTCGCCGCCACCGATGATGTCTTCGAAGCCCAGAATAATCCATTCGTTATGCTGAAAAGCGACCACATGCTGTTTGCCATCGGCATTTTTTGCAGGGTCAGCCCCTAAGGTGCGCCGGGCAACTTCCTTCTCATACTTCTCAATGTCCTTAGCCTTGGCATTGGCCTTGGGCTTAGCCAGGTTAAACCCATCGGAGATAATGGAAAAGTTGAGCTGCGTTGGGCCGCTAAACTTGCCCAGGCTCACACCCTGCCCCAGGGCCAGTGGTCCATCGCTATTCGCCAAAATGCTGTCACGGGAAGAAACATCCTCAAAAATCATGTCTGATTTCACTAAGTTCCCCGCGTCATCGGTAGCGGTATAGAGGAGCTGATTTCTGTAGCCTGCCCCCTCGTTGATAAAGTAAACCTCCACGGGGTCAACCCCATTCCAAAACAGCTTGCTGGCATCCAGTTGATACTGGCTAAGGAAGGAGGACGATAGGGCGTTCCGCTCGCCCTTCACCAACCCTTTAACGGCGCTCAGTGTGTCGGATGGCTGTAGTAGAGTCATGGACTTGAGGTTTTCAAACCCCAGGTCAGTTGAAAACTCTGTGGGAGTCAGGCTGGCGCCAGGAAGTGTAGCTCTGGCAGGTAGTGACGCAAGAGTACTGACGGAGAGTGCCGCCACAGCAGCAACGCCAGCTTTTAAGTAGTGACGATTGATAACCATAGGTGGGTTCCTTTTGACTGGGAGAGATAAGTTACGAAAAGCACCTATATTCTTGGAGAATATCTAAGGTGTAGAACCGCGTCAAGAGAGTGATGGGTTGGAGTCTACGATGACAAGACTGCTTTTCACCCTTCTAATCTACCGATGCACGGTATCAAACAACCTGAGTAGAAGCCACAGCCCCATGATGTGGCTTCAGTAAACCTGATGCAAATTTAGCTTGAAGTAGTTCGGTAATCACTGAGATAATGTCCGTATTGCTTGGTTGTTATGGCTATACCCGCCCGATTGGCGATAGGTGGGGGAGCTGCATCAACCTCATGGCTGATTGCCAGAGTTAGTTGCTCCCTTATGGGGCTTGGCTACGCTACCGACATTGGGTAATCATACGTTCCATCGTAAATCCCGTTGAAACAGACAGTGGCCTGGCTGACCGACACAACCTTTCAGGATCTTGCTATTCCCTAAGGTTAAGTGGCCCGATAGCCCCCAACCCGACTCAGGGTGTTGCCGGGGGTTGGGGGACGCAGCATTCCACCCGACCTGTAGTTGAGATGTGTCAGGTCAGGCCTAGCTGTTTTACGGTTTTATAGAGCAGAGCAGGGTGGAGACTCGACTACCAGGTCTTGGTGGTGCAGAAAACTCCTGAAACCCTTATAAAGCAAGGATTCTCACTGAGACGACGATCTTGAGTTTTATCGGGCAAATGAACGAGGGCAATGGGTTTCAGGTGCTGTTTTGGCCGTTCAAGTCATCCATCATGAGACTCAAAAAAGTTTTCTGCACCACTAAGCTACCAGGTAGTGGTTGGTCTGATCACTATTTTTTCTCTAAGTTTTCTTGCTATTTTAGGCGTTTTCTCAAACAACTTCTAAGAAACATAAATTAGCGTTGCGGTTAACCCGTTTTCCCTTGACTATCCCTGGTAAATGCAAATAAGAATAGTATCTGTGTGTCCATATTTAGAACGTAGATGCCTGAGCATAGTTTGCCGTCAAAACCTATTAGGGCTCAGGATTTTATTTCTACTAAGTGTATCTACTCAGTCAGGGCAAAAGTTTGCGATTTCATCATTAGCATGGCGAGTCGCAGTTTAAGCAAATGACCCAGTTATTATTGTGGCGTGTGTCATGGCTTTGCGTGATGCACTAGAACTACTCACCCTAGATCAGGTTGAGCTTATTCTAGTGCGTTTGGCCAAGTACAACGCACTGGCAGGGTGGTATATATTCCAGGTTCTCCGCACTAATTTCTAGGTGGTTTTAAGCTGGTTAACCCCTATGATTAACGACGCAATTTCTCTCTTGCTAGCTCAAATTAATCAATATCTACATCAGCAGGATGGCAGCCCTCTGGGAACGGCTAATGTGGCTGTAATGGGTAATATTGCTCAGCTAGACGTACCTGAAATCGCAGCCGAACTTGAAAACCATGTGGTTTTAAGTCTGATCAACCTGGGAGAGGAAGCAACCCTCAAAAATGGTCGCACTACTTCTCTTGGATCCCAAAATGGGGTGAGCTATTTTAACCCTCCACTCCACCTCAATTTGTTTGTGTTGTGGACAGCCAATTACCGCAACTATGGCACTGCCCTGAAGCGATTGAGTCAGGTGATGACTTTTTTCCAGGGGAGAAATAAATTTACTCCTGAAAACTCACCGGGGTCTAGTGTGTCCAGCCTGACCGAGTTTTCTCTCATTATGGAATTTCTCTCCCTCAGCCTGGAAGAAATTAATCATCTTTGGGGTTCCCTGGGGGGCAAACAACTGCCGTTTGCGGCCTATCGGGGGCGTTTAATTACCCTTCGCGATCAGCGATTGCTGGATGGCGGCGGGCTAATTCGTGAGGTTCAAGTCATGGGGCAAGATGCAACGCGATGACTCGATTTGCGGTTCTATTTGAGGTAGAAGTCTGGCACGATTATCACCTTAATCGTGGAGACAGGATCTATGAAGCGCTGGCTCTGGAGCAGCAGGCTCAGATCATGGCGCAGTATACCAGTGCCGCCTTCCTACGTATCACCCCTACGCCGGCTACAGAGCGTGCCCTGGCCGGACAGCGCCTGCTGATGAAGCCGACGGCGACAGGGTTCTTGGTGGCGGCTAAGCTGGATGCTACCAGCCCCGCACCTCGACCGTTTATTCCCCTGACGGCGGATTTTCGGTTGACCTTCGCCCTTCAGATTACCGACCCCTACTTTTTCAACTACACGGCGCTGAGTGCTGACACGCTGCCCTTTTACAGGTTCAGTAACGAGTCAGGCAATGCCGTAGCGGGGCTGCGGTTGTTGTCAGCTCCAGTCCCCGCTTTTGATGTTAGCCGGGCTTACCGGGCGGACGAACTATATAGTGAGCCGGTTGCAGGTCGCATCAATCTGTTTCGTGCCCGACGAGATACCGGCCCTGCGCCCGCGCCCATTAGCACCGATTGGGAACGGATTCCAGCGGACACCTTTGCCGCTGACACGGCCTATCCGGCGGCGGCCATTGTGCTGGCGGCCAACCAGCTCTATCGCGCCCGGCAACCCCTGGAACCGGGCAGCGACGTAAACAACCCTACCCAATGGGAACCTCTGGCCAGCCTGGCCAACCAGTATGTGACAGTGGCGGACAGTCTGCCGCTTAGGCTGGCCCGGTTTGAGTTAGATCTCACCAGTGCGGCGCTAACGGCGGCTACCGTGCGGGTGCGCCGTCAGGCTGATAATTCTCTGCGCTGGGAGCAGCGGTTTGAGTTGGCCAGCGGGTCATTGGAGGTCGTGCCGATTAACTTGTCTGCCCTGGGGCCGGATCGCTACCGTCTGGAGGTGTTAAACGACGCCCTAGCCCCCCTCCCCGCCCTGGGCTTGGAGTTTTACCTGGATGCCGTGGCCATGCGCGATCGCTGGTTTGGCGTGGTGGACATTGGCCTGGGCAGCGGCGATTTTGCCTTGCTAGACGCCGCTGGCAATCTGCGGTCGCCCCGCTATCGGCTGCGCTTTTTGAATCGGGCTAGCCGCTGGCGATATTGCTTCCCCGCCGACCAGGCGGTAGGGGCCGGGGCCGATGTGGCTCCAGAAACCCCCGATGATGGGCGAGTTTTAGTGACGGCGCAGCCCCGCCCCCTGACCCGGTTTGGCACGGGTCTGCGCCTCCAGGCCGACCTTCAAACCCTGATCCAAACCCTCAGTCAGGTTTCTGAGCGTGATTCGTCTCTTAATCCCCAAGAGGTCCTTGAGCAGTCTAGGGCTGCCTATCAGTCGAGTG
>CAYUBC010000003.1:0-29073 GCA_964442885.1 uncultured bacterium
AGGGCTTGCTGTACATCCGGAATGAAGACAGCATACATCCCTCGTAAATCACCCACGTTGAAATCATAGGCCAGGTCTTGGGGATAATTATTTTGCACGAATTGAGGTCGAGTCTCCTGGCGACCATGACAGGCCAGACAACTGGCGTCTACGGTAATACGCCGGTAGTAGCGGATGCCCGCCTTGCCTTGCAGCTCAGTCTTTTCCCACAGGCCAAGCAGTTCAGGGTTTTGTTCAAATTTTGCCAGCGCCATAGTGGCATGGGGAGTATCTGGGGCATGGGTGGGGTTGCGATATTTTTTGGCTATTTGCTTCACCTGCCAGCCGTTCTCTCGACTTAGCTCTCTTGCTTTTTGGCCCACGGGTTGGCACACCTGTTTAAAGGTCTCTGCGGTGGGGATTTCGGGTTCATCTTTGAGATAGTCCGCTAGCCCACGGCGCATGGCATCCAGATTTTCAATGGCTTCTACAGCTTTGGCCAACTCCGCTGGGTTAGGTTGGGCATGGGCTATTCTGGGCTGCCAGCTCAGCGCCAACACCATGAAAAACAATCCCAAAACAATCCGAGTAAGTGGTTTAGTCATAGGGTTTCTCCCTTGGATATTCATTGTTTGGCAGTCAAATCTAAGGTCAATGTCGGCTATTTTTGAACTAGTACTCTGAGGCGGAAATAACCTGACTATTGGCTAAAGTGGAGACCCTTGTGTAACCAGGAATTCCCTTTCTGCCTTCTGCCTTTCGACATTAGGTCACTATCACCTTAGACCGGCAAACTATTTAGGCCGTCGTGGATAGATTCTTCAACAGCTTGAGGCCAAATAGCGTCCTGAGCCCCAAACGTTCATACCAGGGCATGCCTACGCCAAACCGAACTTTGGCCATAAAGTATTGCTCAAAGGCGGCCTTTACCCACACTACCCATCCACCCCGTACAGCATAAGAACGCTTGCGCTTACCAGTAGTAGGGTTAGGAATGACCGGTGCGGCAATGTAGGCAATGCCGGTTTCACCAAATTCTGCAAAGCAGAGCGCTTCAAGGGTGGGCTCTTGGAGCGGGTCATTGAGTACCCCCAGTTCAACCGCAATATTGTGAGCAGCAGCGGTGGCCATAGCTTCAGCCATTTGCCCACTTTTGGGTAGACCAATTGGTACTGGTGTTGAGTCAGGCTGGGTGAGTTTTGTACTCACTCCAACGGCATAAATTTCTGGAAAATTCGGGTGCTGTTGACTGGCCAAAACCGGAATAAAGCCTCGGTCATCCCCTAAGCCAGGCACATCGCGAATGAACTTGGCTCCTCGAAAGGCCGGTAGTACCATGCTGTATTGGAAAGGAAGCCGACGACCATCGCTCAGGGTCATGAGGCCTTTGTCAACCTGAGCAATGGCTGCGTTATCTATCACCTCAATACCACGTTGCTGCATGATCTCGGCTGTGAGTTCGCGGGCATGCTTCACCCCAGATACGCCCAAATGGCCAACATAGGGCTCTGGGGTAACGTAAGTGAGGCTGACCTGGTCGCGTAGACCGTGACGACGCAGTTCGCGCTCAGCTATCAACACAAATTCGTAGGCGGGGCCAAAGCAACCTGCTTCAGGAGCCGCTCCTACAACCAGGGGGCCAGGGTTAGCCAAAAACTCCCGCCAGGCTTGACGGGCCTGCAGCGCATGGGCGGGTGTGCAGACTGAGTGGGTATATCCTCCGTGGGGGCCTAATCCAGGAATCAGATCAAAGGCAAGGGATGCCCCTGTCGCAATGATTAGGTAATCGTAGATAATGTCCCCTTGCTCAGCCAGGGAAAGTTGCCGCTGCTTTGGGTCAAGGGCCGTGATGGTATCCTGAACCAGAGTCAGGCCGTGGCGCTGAGCCAAGGGTTCCAGGTCAACCTGGAGATGCTCCAGGGGTTTGAGATCCAGGGCAACCTGAATTAACCCAGGAATGAAGGTGAAGTGAGGCTGATCGCTGATTAACGTAACTTGATGGGCTTTGGGCAACAGATGGCGGAGTTCGTAGGCGGCAGGCAGACCGCCCAGCCCAGCACCAGCAACAACAACGTTAGCCATATGGTTAAATCCTCGTACTTACAGCAGCAGATTCAAAAGTTGATGCCTGCACTCCCAGAGCGACATGTCAGCCCCGCCCCAACAGGAGGCTGAAGCCACAGGTCAACTCCCTAAATCGTTGACGATTGATCGAAGCAGGTTAGCTAGCTAATCTTTTATATAATCATATAGTAATATGTGGGTGAGCGGTTTTTTGTATCGGCCTTGATGTAGACGCCGGTCTCAATATAAGTCCAGAGAATCGGCCTGGTGCCTCCCTGGTTGAACCTGGGCAAAGGCTTGAAAAATTTTTGCGGCCTGCGACTCCTGACGCGGCAACTCTGCCGTTGGCAGGCTCAATGGTCTGCGCTCTTAACCCTAGAAGGTGACTATGGTGTGGAAATTTTTAAGCTTCATTCAAAAGAATTTGGTCTGGTCGGTGCCAGCCTGTATGGTAGCGGGGGTAATTGTGGGAACATTGGTCAACCCAGCCCCTTTGAAGGCCCTGATTATTCCGCTTACTTTTTTGATGGTTTACCCCATGATGGTCAACCTGCAAATTCAGGAAGTGCTATCGGGGGGCGATGCCAAAGTCCAAATCGTTACTCAGGCCATTAACTTTTTTATCGTGCCGTTTTTCGCCTTCGGGCTGGGGCGGATCTTTTTTGCCGACCAACCCCTGGTCGCCCTGGGATTGCTGCTAGCTTCTCTGCTGCCAACCAGTGGTATGACCATTTCTTGGACAGCATTTGCTCGTGGCAACGTCAGTGCAGCCATCAAAATGACGGTCATTGGGCTGATTTTGGGCTCGGTAGCTACTCCCTTCTATGCCAGAGGGCTAATGGGAGCTGTTGTGGAAATTCCCCTGGCCGCTATTTTTCAGCAGATTGTCCTGATTATATTTCTACCTATGGTCTTGGGGGTGGCAACCCGCAGTCTGCTGATTAAAACGCTCGGTGCCGATCGCTACCATAAAAACTTGAAACAAAAATTTCCTGCTTTTTCCACTTTGGGAGTTCTGGGAGTTGTTTTTGTATCGATGGCCCTAAAAGCCAGAGATATTGTGGGTAACCCCTCGATTCTTGTAGCTTTTTTAATTCCCCTAGCTATTTTATACAGCGGCAACTTTTTGCTCAGCACCATAGTCGGCAAGCTGCTCTTTAATCGAGGCGATGCTATTGCCTTGGTTTACGGCACTGTCATGCGCAATCTCTCCATTGCGTTGGCGATCGCCATGACTAGCTTTGGCCCAGAGCAAGGATCCGAAATCGCTTTGATTATTGCTATGGCCTACATTATCCAGGTGCAGGCCGCGGCCTGGTATGTGCGCTTAACGGATCGTATTTTTGGGGCTACATCCCCGCATCTTCCTTCCCAACCGGCGCAGCGATAGAAAGGCGTTGGTGGTGCAGCACCGCCTGGCGAAACCCCAGCACGACCAGAATATTGGATACGGTCAAAAACGCCTCGGCGCTGCCGTGGAGCCAATCCACATTGGCCAGTTCTTCGTGCAGCCCGACCTTGGCGTAGATCCCGGCGGGAATCGTCACGGCCACAAACACCAGCAAGGCGTAAAACCCTGCCAGGGCCAACCTTGGGGTTTCCTTAGTGCGGGTGATGAACCACAGAAACCCCAGGTAGGGGAAGAGAGACATGGCGAAGAGGGTGTTTTTGTCGAGCATGGGAGCAGGGGGGGAGGGGGAATTTTGGATTTTGGATTTAGGAACCTGGGGCGGCTTGGGATTGTCGCCAAATCCACCAGGCGGCCAGACACAGGGTGGCATTGCCCACTACGGTCATCGCGGCCTGGAGGGTGACCAGCCAACTAAAGCCAGGGTCATTGTCAAAAAAGTGCCAGGTGCAGGCCGCCATAGCGCTAATTAGCGCTGGAAACATGCCAATAGCTAGCCATCGCCATACCAGACGCTGGGTGACTACCGCAAACTGCCAGATAAACCACATAGCGGCCATCCATTCCAGCACGCTGGAAATGTGAATCATCCAGGTTGGCAGAGACAGGGCGTTCATAGTTAGCAGGTAGGGCGGTGACAACAGCCTTTATTGTAGAGAGGTACGTGAACAGATAGAAGCAATGGGTGCAGCGATCGCCCCAGGCAGGTAGCGGAATGCGAGCAGTTCTATGCGGATACTATGGCATGGGCAATGGTGGCGATGAGGCGCTACTGGCTACACTCCTGCAAATGCTGCCGTCCTCTGTTACTCCTGTAGTGTTGTCGGGCAACCCAGCCGAAACCTCCCAGCGCTACGGCGTCAGCGCAGTACCTCGCAAGCAATTGAGGCCGGTTATCCAGGCGCTACGAGAGGCCGAAATCTTTATTTGGGGGGGCGGTAGCTTACTCCAGGATGCCACCAGTCGGCAAAATCCCATGTACTACGGCGGTTTGATGGTGCTGGCTCAGTGGCTGGGGCTAAAAACCATTGCCTGGGGGCAGGGCATTGGCCCACTGACGCATCCCCTCAGTCGCGCCCTGGGACGCTATGCGCTGGGGCACTGCAACGCCGTCAGCGTCAGGGATAGCGGATCGACCGCATGGCTGGCTCGCTGGCAGGTGCCGGGTATGCAGGCTCCCGATCCGGTTTGGGCGCTGGAGTCCGCCAGCGTAGACGGGTTGTGGGATTTGCCAGCCCCCAGGGTGGCTGTGGCTTTGCGACCCCATCCCTGGCTAACGGAAGCCCGCCTTGACCAACTTACCCAGGCCTTGGTGTCCTTCCAAAAAGCAACCGATGTCTGTGTGTTGCTCGTACCCTTTCAGCCGTCGAAGGATCTCCCCATTGCCGAGTATATCCAGCCACGGCTGCCCGGCCCCAGCCATATTTACACGCTGGCCAACCCGCACCAGCTCAAGGGGCTATTTCGCGGCGTTGAGATGGTCATTGGCATGCGCCTCCACGCGCTGATTATGGCCGCCGCTGAGGGTTGCCGTGGCTTTGCCCTGAGTTACGACCCCAAGGTCAGCCAGCTCATGGCCGATCTCAACCTGCCAGGGTTTGACCTTAAGCCTCAATCTGCGGGTGTGGAGGTAGCCCATCCCTGGCCAGAGTCAGCGGCGGCAATAACGCAGCACTGGTTAGAAACCTACGTCAACGGCGACCCCCTTTCCCCAGACCAAATTCAGTCGCGGGTTGACCGCGCCCTCATGCATCAGGATATGCTGCACGATGTGATTGGGCTGACCTGCAGCCTGAGTTCTCGCCAGGCTTAGCCGCTACCTGATGACCTGGCAGCTACCCGCCCAGGTTTTTCTTTGAGCTTTCTGGCAAACTATGGGTTAATGGCAAGGGGTAAACCTGATAAGCAAACTATGACTGAATCTACTAATCCAAGAGTTTTTTTTGATATCACCATTGGCGGTGCACCGGCTGGCCGCATTGTGATGGAACTGCGGGCCGACGTAGCCCCCAAAACCGCCGAGAACTTTCGGGCTCTCTGCACCGGCGAAAAGGGCACTGGCACATCCGGCCAGCCATTGCACTTTAAGGGCTCTAGTTTTCACCGCATCATTCCCGAATTTATGTGCCAGGGGGGCGACTTTACCCGTGGCAACGGCACCGGGGGTGAATCCATCTACGGGGCTAAGTTTGCCGACGAAAACTTTACCCTCAAGCACACTAGTCCTGGCCTTTTGAGCATGGCCAACGCTGGCCCCAACACTAACGGCTCCCAGTTCTTTCTGACCACTGTGGCTACCCCCTGGCTGGATGGCAAACACGTGGTGTTTGGCAGCGTTGTGGAAGGGATGGATGTCGTCAGCGCTATGGAGCAGGTAGGCAGCAATAGCGGGCGCACCGCTCAGCCAGTGGTTATTGCCGACTGCGGTGAGCTGTAGGCAGCTAAATCCTATAGGCTGCCACGATATAGGCTGCAACGACCACCCTTTACCCCTCTAGCTCTTACCGGAGTAGGGGGGTCTTTGTATTACCAAAACGTCATAGGGCTGTGTCCAGAACAACCCGATGGACGCCAAATTCTTCCCGCAGGATTTGGGCCGCCATGTGGGCAAGTTGAAGACCTCGCTGTTGACGTTGGCGCAGGGCTTTCTGGCGCTGGTGCTGACGGCGACGAGCGGTTTCGATGTAAGCCTGCATCTTGGCCGCATCAATGGCGTGGGAGAAAGCCATGTCCATAACCCGTCCTAAGCAATCTGACCGCTCGTATGGTTGCTTCTGATCAGTACTAAAACAAAGGTCAGGATCTCTATCGCAAGGGATCCTGACCTTTTAAAAATCGGAGCGGCGGGATTTGAACCCACGACCCCTACTACCCCAAAGTAGTGCGCTACCAAGCTGCGCTACGCCCCGACGCACAAAAATCGTGCTCACCTAGAATAACACAGACAACCCCATTTGATGAGGCCAATGTTTCCTTGGGATTGCTTGGCTAGCCAAGGGGCTAGTACCCGTAGGACCAGCGTGCCCGGTAGCCGCGCGTGTCG
Source organism: uncultured bacterium (assembly GCA_964442885.1). Lineage (GTDB taxonomy): Bacteria > Cyanobacteriota > Cyanobacteriia > Phormidesmidales > Phormidesmidaceae > Nodosilinea. The sequence continues at coordinate 6,495 of CAYUBC010000003.1, forward strand.
ATGTGGGTAAACACCGAAGAACTGGCCAGGCCGCCCCGACTACCCCACCAGCTATCCAGGCGCTTGTAGACATCGTAGGGGTGAATGCCAGTGATGGTGAAGTCCACCGCGTCGCCCTGGAGGTGGCGGGATAGGCTTGCTCCTCCCACGGCTGCATTAATGGCCCTGGGTCGATACCAGGAGGTGATGGTAATGGCTCTACCGCCGTAGAGTTGGCGAATTTCTTCCAGGGCTTGAGCAATCCTAACGATGCCGTAGACAACGGACTTTTGTTCGGGAATGCGGGTGCCGTTGTGGGTGGCTTCGCCCCAGGTAAAGTGACCTGGTTCACCGCTCCGGGTCTTCCAAATAATTGGAGCGTTGGTGTAGTAAACCGCGCTTAGCCCCGGAAACTGCATGGCTTTTCCTCGGTCTTTAGGATTGGCCGGTTGGTGAGGTGAGGCGGTGTCGTTGGGTTGGTTGCCAGGGAGATTGCCACCCACTTCCACATCGGGGATGTAGACGTACCAGGTATTGCGATTTTGAGCACCTAAGAACGCTCCTTCCAAGGCCACTTTGAGATGGTTACGCTCAATGTCGCCGTAGGAGTTGAGCAAAAAAGTTGTCCCTTTTTTGATGAAGACCTTATCACCACTGCCCAGTTCGCTAGACAGTTGCGGCTGCGCTTTAAACAGCGTGTCGCTCATCACCTTAAGTTCCTGGCGACTGCCAGAAATTTTGACATCGGGCTGGTAGGCATACCAGGTATTGCGCTTTTCTGGCCCCAGGTTAGCCCCTGCCAGGGTGACCTTGAGGTGATTGCTGGCCGCGGGCAGATAGCCCAGCAACTCGTACTGGGTTCCCCCTTTAACCAGCACCTTTTGAGTCGCGGTCAACTGGCTAGAGAGCTTGGGTTCTTGCTTAAACAGCGTGTCGCTAGTGACTGTGAGCGTTACCGAAGACTTGAGTTCAACATCGGGCTCGTAGATAAACCAGGTCAGCGTGGCGTTGTCTCCCAGGGTCGGGGCGGCCAGCACCACCTGCCAGTGATCGCCCAGGTCAACATAGTACTGAATGTCGATAGTTTGCCCTGCGGCTACCAGAACCTGATCGGCCTCTGGTAGGGCACTGGCCTGATTGTGGCTCTTTTTGAAATAGGTGTCGTGTTTCGCTCTCAGGTACATAGGATGGCCTATTAGGTCTTGCAACCCTATCCGTTAAAGGTTATGCCCAAATTTTAAGGATAGTTGGGAATTTCAGCCCATACAGCCATTGTCTGAGCCGTTGTGGTGACGAAACGTAATACATCACATCGCTCGTAGCCCTGGGAATGTCACCTAGGTCATAATGGCTCCGCCCATGAGCTTGTCGTAGCGACGTTGCAGCTCTTGAGCCAGGCGGGGCCAGCGCTTCAGGGTGTTGTCCTCTTGCAGGATGGATTCTGCCGCCTGCCGAGCCAGCATCAGCACGTCTTGATCTTCAATCAGGCTGGCCAGGGCCAAATCTGGCAGTCCCGATTGGCGCGTACCCAGCACCTCCCCAGGGCCGCGAAAGCGCAGATCCATCTCGGCGATAAAAAAGCCATCCTGGGACTGCTCCAGCACCTTGAGCCGCTGTAGGGCGGTTTCGCTGCGGCTGCTGCTCAGCAGCAGGCAGTAGGATTGGGCCGCCCCTCGCCCCACCCGACCCCGCAACTGGTGCAGTTGCGACAGGCCAAACCGCTCGGCGTGTTCAATCAGCATGACGGAGGCATTGGGCACGTCTACCCCCACTTCCACCACGGTGGTAGACACCAAAATATGGGTCTCGCCCTGGCGAAAGGCGGTGATGGCGGCATCCTTTTCAGCGGAGGACATGCGCCCGTGGAGTAGCCCCACCTTGAACTCTGGGAAAATCACCTCGGTCAGCCGTTGATGCTCGTCCACGGCGGATTTGAGATCCAGCTTTTCCGACTCCTCCACCAACGGTAGCACCACGTACACCTGCCGCCCCTGGGCCATTTCGCGCTTGATCAAGTCGTAGGCGTGGGGACGTTCTTTGTTGGTGAGCAGGGTGGTTTGAATGGCTTTGCGACCGGGCGGTAGCTCGTCAATCTGGCTGACATCCAGGTCGCCGTGCAGGGTTAGCGAGAGAGTGCGGGGGATGGGGGTAGCGGTGAGGGTGAGCACGTGGGGATTGGCTCCCTTCTGCATCAGCCTAGCTCGCTGCTGTACCCCAAAGCGGTGCTGCTCGTCGATGACCACTAGGCCCAGGTCGTGGAACTGCACCGGGTCTTCAATCAGCGCGTGGGTGCCCACCAGGATGGGCAGTTCCCCGGTGGCCAGTTCGCCCAGCAGTTGGCGGCGTTTGGCCGCGCGGGTAGAGCCGGTGAGCAATTCCACCGGCAGATGCAGTTGATTAAACCACTCCACCAGCTTGCGGTAGTGCTGTTCGGCCAACACTTCCGTGGGGGCCATCAGTGCCGCCTGATAGCCCGCTTGAATGGCGGCCAGAACCGCCACCACGGCGACTACGGTTTTCCCAGAGCCCACATCCCCCTGCACCAGGCGGTTCATGGGCACCGGCTTTTGCAGGTCGGCCAGAATGTCGTTGACCACGCGCTGCTGAGCATCGGTAAAGCGGAAGGGGATGACGCCGTAAAAGCGCTCAATCAGTTCGCCGGTGGGGGCCAGGGTAATGGCAGTTTGCTGGGCCTGCTGCTGCTGCCGACGGCGCAATAGCCCCAGTTGCAGGTAGAAAAATTCGTCGAATACCAGGCGGCGGCGGGCCTGGGCTAGGTGGTCTTCGTCGTTAGGGAAGTGGATTTGGGCGATCGCCTCCTCCAGGGCCACCAGGTCGTAGCTCTGCCGCAGGTCTACCGGTAAGGGATCCCGAAGCTCTGGCACCGCTGGCAGGGAAGCCGCGACGGCCTTGCGTACCAGGTCGGCAGGAACCCCCTCCGTCAGCGCATACACGGGCACCAGGCGGCCAATGGTTAGAGACTCAATGCGATCGCTGAGGCTATCCAGCACCTCCAGGTGCGGATCCTCCAGGGTGATGCCCCCCTTACCCTGCTTGACCAGCCCTGAAGCGGCCACAATTGCCCCCTGGGGGTACTGCCGCTTTTGCTGCTGCTGCCAACTGGGCGTGCTGTAGCGATTGCCAGGGTAAAAGCGATTCAGCTTCAGGGAGCCGCTGCCGTCAGAAAGCTGTAGCTCAAAGATGGTGAGCTTTGGGTTGCGGGGGCTGGTGAAACAGTTGACTCGCTTTACCGTGCCGACAATGGTGACCGTTTCCCCCGCCACCAGGTCACAAATTTTGACCTGCTGAGCATAGTTGATGTGGTCGCGGGGGTAGTAATACAGCACATCCTGCACGGTGAACAGGCCCAGCTTAGCCAGCCGCTCGCTATTTTTGGGGCCAATGCCCTTCAGGTAGGTCACGGGTTGATCCAGCCCAAAGCGGGCGCTACCGGTAGGGGTTGCAGCGGTAATGGAGGTCGTTTTGGGGCTCTTCTTAGGCGCAGAGGGCTCAGCCGTGGTCGTAGACGACGGGGCAGATAAGGCCGATGGGTCGTAGTTCATCCCCGGATTTTCTCTGACTCGGCCTGCCCTGGTGGCAACGGCTTTCTCCAGCAGACGTTGGGTGTGGTAGAGGCATCGGCGGGTTTCAGCGATCAAATGTTGCCGTTGCGCAAAGCCCAACTCGCCATAGGCCGCAAACTTATCCGCCAGGGCTTGCCAGGATTGCTGTTGCTCCACAGGCAGCATCACCGGGGGCGCTTGCAGGCACCCCGCCAAAAATTCACTGAAGGTCTGTTGCTTGCCCACCAGGTTGTTGAAGCCGCTTTCAGCCTCCACCGAGAGCGCTCGTTGGAGCCGCGCCCAGTCGGGTAAAGGAGAATGCTGGTCAGGTGCCATAGTCAAGTCACTTAACGGGGCGAATCGTTGTACCATACGGCCCGCCAGGCATGCTCTGCCTCTGAGATGGCCATTTCTCGCTGCGCCTTTTGATACTGCTTGCCCAGCTTACGCAGTTGCCCCAGAGCGTTACGCAACTTGCCCCGCCGCAGCGAGGCCTGCACATCTGTGAACTCAATATCCGACAACCGCAGATTAATAGCCGCCAGGTGCGTCATCATGCCTTCTCTGGGTTCGTTCTCCTCATCACTCTCATCACCTTCATCACTCTCATAATCGTCGTCGTCGTCGTCGTCGTCCTCCTCCTCGGTCTGCCTGGCCATTGCCCTGGAGGCCCGTTCCATGGCTCTGTCCAGGGGCTCATCCCCATCGGCGGATATGGCTACCAGCACATTCAGCACATTGGGTACTGAGCGACCACGGCTGGGGCCAACCTCCGTTTCCGAGGCCGCATCCAGCACTGCCTCTGGCAGATTAGGGATGACCTGGGCCGCCTGCAACAGATGATTGGCCCGCTTAGAAACTCGCTGCAAAATCTCGCGAATTTGCTGTTCTATATAAATATGTTGTTTGGCCAGCCGGGTGGGGGTAATGTCATCCCCAACAAATAGGCGATCGCCCAGCAGCTCAGATATATCCTCTACCAGAGCCGCCATGACCATCGACTTGAGTAGCGAGGGTAGCGGCAACGCCTCGTCCTCGTCCTCATCATCTGGTTCTGTGTCCTCGGCATCTGGCTCTGTGTCCTCAGCACTGGCCCTTGAGGCAGGCTCATCCCCACCCTGCAAGGCCGCCATCGCCATTAGTTCATCGTCCGGTTGCTCGTCGGCTTCCCTATCCTGAAGCTGGGGATCCTGGTGTGGTGCCTCCATCGGCTGCTGGTCAGCCGCATCCAGCTGAGAGGACTCTAGCGGGTAATCATCAACGCCGACCTCACGGTCTGGCTCTGAGGCAACAGGCTCAGCATCGACCTCCAGGCTCAGACGTTCTTGCCCGGCCCCAGTGGGTTCCATTAACTGCTGTAACCAGGTAGCCCCACTGTGGCCAAGCTGCCGAATGTTGCCCTGAAGACTTTCCCGCTGCTTTACAGAGAGAGCCAGAAAGCCCTCTGGATAGACCTGGGTGCAGAGGTGGTAGGCCGCCATAATCACCTGATGGCGCAGGGCCAATCCCAGACTATCCAAATAGCTGGTGTAGAGGCGGTTAAACTCAGCCGCCAGAGCAACCGTGGCCTGGTTGAGGCTATCGATTTCTCTGCGAATCGTCTCTACCGACCTGACCATGGGCTACACCGTTAACGTACTCTGGCTTTCTACTATATCGAAGGCCGCAGGGAAAGCGGCGGAAGAGGGGCGGCAGTAGCGCAAGATAGCCGCTCAACTCATTAAAAAAACGGGTGCGTCACATAAGCGATGACGCACCCCCTCCTCTTTCTGAGGCAGTCCCAGCCGTTGCCCCAAAGACTTACTTTTTCTTGGTGGATTTCTTCGTAGCTTTCTTAGCTGGAGTGGATGCCGCTGCTGGTTGGGTCGCCGTTTCTTCAACGGTCGCGGCTGGTGCTTCAACGGTCGCGGCTGGTGCTTCAACTGCTGCTACTGGTTCTTCAGCCGAGGTAGGGTCGGCTTTTTTCAAGCCAGCTTGAGCAGCAACTTCTTCAGCAAAGTTGGTTTCTTCTTTTTCGATGCCTTCGCCCAGCACAAAGCGAGCAAACCGACGCACCTGAATATTTTCTCCCAACTGAGCAACGGCCTGTTTAACCAGCTCTTCTACGGAAATATTCTGATCCTTGATGAAGGGTTGATCCATCAGAGACAGTTCCTTCAGGCGCTTTTGGATGCGGCCTTCCACGATTTTTTCCCGCATGGCTTCGGGCTTATTGGCCAGGTCATCGCGGCCCATTTCGATGGATTTTTCTTTAGTCACCACGTCTTGGGGAATATCGATGACGCGCACATATTCCACGTTGGGGCAGGCCACAATTTGCATGGCCACATCGCGCACCAGGCTCTTAAACTCCTCTCGGCGGGCCACAAAGTCGGTTTCGCAGTTGACTTCTACCAGCACCCCGACGCGATCGCCCGTGTGGATGTAGCTGCCGATGATGCCCTCAGCCGCCACGCGCCCTTCTTTCTTAGCCGCCGAAGCGATGCCTTTTTGTCTCAGCCACTCAATGGCTTTCTCGATATCGCCCTCGGTTTCTTTCAGGGCTCTTTTGCAGTCCATCATGCCTGCGCCGGTTTTGTCGCGCAGGTCTTTAACGAGTTTTGCAGAAATCTCTGCCATGGTGATTTAACGTCCTAACGCGCTATCGTCGAACTCAATACAAACCAAGGGTTATACCCTTACCCAGCTTAAACCCCAGGAGCCATTTTCTTAGCCTAACTCCTGGGGTAACCTGGTAAATTACTCGCTCCTGAGCACCCTATTCGTCTTCATCCTCGTCGGCAGCGGGGATATCGAAGCTGTAGTCATCTTCCTCAGCGCCATCGTAATCGTCATAGTCTTCGTCTACATTAGCCTGACCACCGTGGGAACCTTCGTAGATGGCATCCGCCAGCTTGCCCAGGATGAGTTTAATGGAACGAATGGCATCATCATTGCCGGGAATGGGCACGTCCACCAAGTCGGGGTCGCAGTTGGTATCCAGCAGCGAAATGATTGGAATGCCCAGCTTGTGACACTCGGAAACGGCGTTATATTCCCGCTTAATATCAACAATGATGGCTACATCGGGCACGCGCCGCATGGTTTTGATGCCGCCCAGGTACTTTTTCAGCTTCTCAAGCTCACGCCGCAGTACCGCCGCTTCTTTTTTAGGCCGCAGCTCAATAGCGCCGGTTTCCTCCATGCGCTCCAGCTCCTTGAGGCGATCCGCACGGGATTTAATTGTGGCCCAGTTGGTCAGCATCCCCCCCAACCAGCGCTGGTTGACGTAATGAGACCCACAGCGACTCGCCTCCTGGGCGATAATGCCTGCCGCCTGCCGCTTGGTGCCAATAAACAAAAAACGTTGGCCTTGCTCTGCCGCTGACCGGGTAAAGGCGTAGGCTTCTTCCAGCAGTTGGGCCGTCTGCACCAGGTCAATAATATGAACACCGTTACGGGAAGTGAAGATGTACTGATCCATCTTCGGGTTCCAGCGGCGGGTTTGGTGCCCAAAATGTACCCCGGACTCCAGGAGTTCGGGTAACGTGATAACGGACATTAAGTTTTCTCCTTTTTCGGGTTTATCCACCATCTGAAAGGCTCTCGTAAGGTTGCGAGAGACCCGAAACTTCAGATGTGCGATTTTGACAACTTTTCTAGAGTAGCACAAACTGATACAGGCATTGACACCTATAGCCCAGAGCATGGCCTAGTCAGGTTGAGGGGTAACAGTTCATGTTGCGGTCATTGCCCTGCTGCTGAGTGAGTTGGGCTGGGGTGGGATGGTTGCCCCGCCGCGATATAAGCCCCAAGGGGGATTTTTTTGCCAATGCCCCTGATCAGGGAGGAAAGAATTTTCCGTGGGTAAAAAATAGGAGAGTTTGCCAAATCCTGTTATTTCCTTGATTCATGTAACGTTTTCAGGCGATAAGTTTACAAACACCTATATCTCTTGATGCCTTTTCAAAATAGTGGCAAACTCACCATCCCTATCGAAAACTATTTGAGAACTAGCTCTAACAAACGTTAAATGATTCAGGAAACCCAGCCTGATTGGTGGGCTCGCGTCTAGGATTAGTATTGAAATTTAGTATCAGGCGTCATATGGGCTCCATCCAAGAACAGGTCAGTATCCTGACAGATAAAGTTGACGCACTGCATCAAATGATTGACCAAGTTAATGGTCAAGTCGCGGCTATTCTAGCTTCAGCCCATACTGCTATGGATGAAGAGGGTGAGAGCGAGTTTGGTGCGGCTAGCTATGGCTATGCTCATCGATATAGTCCCAGCGTGCTCGATAGTGTTTGTGAGCACAAAGACATTTTGATGGACAGTAGCTACCTTGACCTAGAGCGTCAGAATACCGAGGTAAATCTCTCCCAGGATATTCAGATTCAGCGCTTAACCGCGCAACTGACGGCAGCCTATAACCGCATTGCCGCTCTAGAAGAACAGCTTTTGGCCGCTAGAGTTCACTAGTGTCAGGCGGCAGACTGGGTCGCAACTCTGCCGTAGGTTTCATCGGTCAGAAAGGGTTGGCTAATGGATGAGCGGCTGTATTAGATGGTGAGCCTGACCTCTATACGTGCCATTTAGATGTTACGTGTCATTTAGATGTTTGGTCTGGCCTTACCTGAGGATTGGCGGGGTAGCGGTGCTTGCTCAATTGCTAGCCGTAACGGTGAATAGTGTGACGGAACAACTTGCTGGTTAGCTACCCAGTTTGAAGGCTTCTACTGCAAAGGCATAAACAGCCCCTAACTTAAAGCTGTTCAGGCAATCGATCCAAAGAGGCTTAGGGACTTGCTTGAGGAGGGCAGGGTCACGCCAGGGGCGGCTGTACACTAGCCAGCTAATGAGTTCTGAAGCCACTACCAAAAACACGGCAATCACAATGTCTTGAGAGCCAGCCTGGCCTGAAACCGCAGAAATGGCAATGGCAAAGAAATAGCCCGACAGCACACTAATAATTACCAGAGAGATGCGTCGCCAGGGATTAATTAGCCAAAGGCTAAGCTGATCACCCAGATCGTTCAAAAGCAGGGTTAGGCGGGTTCGCTGCATAGAGAATAGTAGAACTCTAGACGGGAGGAATGCGGCCCTGCGGCCAGTTGGGGCTAAGTTTTAGCCTGCTTGTCAAAAACTTTTACAGTAGACCTCTGGCCAGACTTGCTAAGATAGCTCACAATCAACCCTAGGGTTGACCTTTTATAACATTACCTTTGCCCCCTATGGATATTAAGCTGATTTTGGTTGCGTTGACGGCTTTGTTTGTGGTGGCCACTCTCTTTTTTGGCACCAAAAACGGGTTCTACGATACCGATAACTACCACGGCAACGGCTCTGCCCACTAGGCCAGGCATACTGGGCTCTAGTAAGAGTCTGGTAGGTGGGGTAGCGTTCTGTGAGTGAACTAGCCTGTTTTCCCTTTGGGCTGGGCCACGGTCAGGAAGGCGTTTGTCTTGAAGTTCGTATGGGCTCCAGGTACTTTCTGCTGGACTGTGGCTTGGCTGATCTAGTAGCCCTAGAGGCGGCTAGAGACCGGGTTGAGCGGGCAGATTTTTTGTTTTGCAGCCATGCCCATAGCGACCATGCGCGGGCCATCTTGGCGTTTCATCGGGCCTTTCCAAAGGTGCCCATTTACAGTAGTGAGGCCACGGCCCAGCTTTTGCCCCTCAACTGGGCCAACCAGCAGGGGAAAATTCCGCCCCATTTGTGCCAGGCCTTACCCTGGCATACCCCCATCCAGCTAACCGACGATTTGACCATTCAGCTTTGGCCTGCCGGGCATCTGCCGGGGGCTGCTTGTGCCCTTTTGACCTACGCAGGTGCCAAGCGTACTTATACGGTCTTTTATTCTGGGGACTTTTTCATTTCCAACTCGCGCCTGGTGGATGGTCTGCCGCTGGAATCGCTGCGGGGGCTAAGGCCCGATGTCCTGCTAATTGAGGGCAGTGCTGGTACAGCTCGCCATCCCCATCGACGGCAACAGGAAAACCAGTTGGCTACGGCGGTGAATGGGCAGTTGCAGGAGGGCCGTTCAGTGCTGCTACCGGTGCCCAGCCTGGGCCTGGGGCAGGAATTGGTGATGCTGTTGCGCAGCCATCACCAATTTACCGGCAAGGACATTACCGTTTGGGTTGACCCTGGTGTGGCTGCCGGGTGCGATCTGTATTTGGAGTTAATGCCCTATTTGCCCAGCAGCGTGCAAAATTTTGCCCGCCATCAGCCCCTCTTTTGGGATGAGCGGGTGCTGCCCCGCATTCGTCGCTTAACGGAAGCAGCTCAGCTCGACCCGCACCACCCCTGCATTTTGATTGGCCATCGAGAGGCCGAGCTGAGTGTCTACTGTCAATCCACCGGGCGGCCCTGGACGGTGCTGCTGCCAGAATCCTTTGCATCGAGCCTGGCGGCCTCCATGCTCACGGCTCCAGATGCAGAGGGCAGTTCAGCCCTAGTCTGGTTGCAGGCGCTGTCGGCAGAGATGGAGTCAGGGCAACTGCAGCTAGAGACCTATCTACTCACCACCCACAGCGATCGCGTCGGCACCACCCAACTCATCCACAACCTGCGGCCCCAGCACGTTGCCTTCCTCCACGGCCAACCAGCCCATCTGGCTGATTTGGCGGGGCTAGAGGAACTTCAAACCCGCTACCAGTTGCACCTGCCCTCGGTGGGTAAGCTGGTGGAGTTTCCCATTGGCGATCGCTTCCTGCAACCCGCCGCCCCCGACCCGGTCTTTGAAGGCGAAATTACCCAGCTAGACGACAGCGTGCTGCTGCTATTGCCCGACGCCCTGACCGCAGACCCACGCTGGCGCGCCCTGGCCGACACGGGCCTGGTACAAGCCCGCTGGCAGGGCGACGACCTGGTGATCAAAGGGCTGAATCAGCGCGACCTCCTCCGGGCTGTAGACACCGACGACCGACCCAACCTACCCGACAGTTGCCAGCGCTGCCGCTATATGCGCGAGGGCCACTGCCGCAGCACAGCCTCTCCCCTCTACGGTATGCAAGTTAGCCCAGAGGGCTACTGCACAGCCTTTGAGGCCCGCCTCCCAACCCAACCCCCCGCCTCTGATGACGAGGCATCCGCGTAGGGTGCATTCGCGCAGCAATGCACCCTACCTTTAATCCTGACAGCCCCCCAGACCACCCTGCATTCGCGCTACCATCGGTAAGCCTCTCTGCCCAACGGTTTGTGGACGGATTTCTCAACCTCAATAAGGCCAGCGCCATGACCTCCCACGACTGCGTGGGGGCAGTGCGGCGTTTGCTCGGCACCAAAAAAGTAGGCCACGGTGGCACCCTCGACCCAATGGCCGAGGGCGTATTACCCATTGCTGTAGGTAAGGTCACCCGCTTGCTGCCCTACCTGCCGCCCGACAAAGCCTACGAGGCCGTAATTCGCTTTGGCCTAACCACCACCACCGACGATGTAGAGGGCGAAATTCTCACCCGCCAGCCCGCTAACGCCCTCACCCTGGCCACCATTGAGGCCGCCCTGCCCCAGTTCCTGGGCAAAATCACTCAAATTCCCCCTGCCTTTAGTGCCATTCAGGTGCAGGGGCAGCGGCTCTACGACCTGGCCCGCCGGGGGCAGATGGTCACCCCACCCAGCCGCCAGGTAGAGGTGCATCATCTGGAGATTAAAGACTGGCAGCCAGGCGACTATCCAGAACTTACCCTGGCCATAGCCTGCGGCCCCGGCACCTACATTCGCGCCATCGCCCGCGACCTGGGCCAGGGTCTGGGGACGGGCGCTACCCTGGCTTGCCTCACGCGAACTCGCAGCGGTGGCTTTGACCTGGCCCAAAGCCTCACCCTTGACCAGCTCAAAGCCCAGATGGAAGCTGGAACCCTGCCGCTAGAATCACCCACAGCCGCCTTAGGCTATCTCCCCAGTTTAGCCCTAGAGCCAGACCTGGCCCGCCGCTGGCAGCAGGGGCAAAAATTATCGCCACCCTGCGACCTGGCATCAGACACGGCCTATCGGGTGCTAAACGCCGCCACCGACGACTTTTTGGGCATTGGCCAGCTAGAAATCCGAGCAGAAGGTCCAATTTTGAAGGCCAAAATGGTGTATCAACCCAGCCCCTAACCCCGCTAACCCATCGGGTAGATCGTGATAGGCTCTCAGGTAATCAAACGGCGCAGGAAGCTGAAGACAAAGCGGAGCAAAGCGCGATGTTAAGGAGTTTAATTTGTCCAATTAAGGGAAGCCTGGTTACTTCGGCCATAGCTCTCTTGGCGATGGCTACGGCCTGCGATCCGTCTTTACCCCCTCCGGCGGCTTCTAGCACGACCACCGACAGCGGGCTGCAAATCAACTCAGGCATCACCACTCTGGCGGCTGATCAACTGCCTCCCCTGGGGACTGGGCAACTCGTCTACGTGCCGATTTATTCAGAAATCTACGACTTCGACCAGAGCCGCGCCTTTCCCCTGACGGCTACGCTCAGTTTGCGCAATACCGACGCTAACAACTCTCTGGTGATTGAAACCATCGACTATTACGACACCACTGGAACCCTGCTCAAGCGTTACCTGAGCCAGCCCATCCAACTGGCTCCCCTGGCCTCTACCGTGGTGGTGATCGACAACCGCGATTCCACCGGAGGATCTGGGGCTAACTTTTTGGTGGCCTGGCGGGCAGCGGGCGAGGTTACCCCACCTGTGTTTGAAGCGGTGATGATTAGCACGGCCTCTCAGCAAGGAATCTCCTTTGTGAGTTCGGGCCGGGTGATTGAGGAGCGGTGAGAGGGGCGGAAGACAGAAGAGAAGACTAAAGGCAGAAGGATGACCAGGCAAAACTCCAGGCCAATAGTAAACCCCCTGGGTCTAGCTAGGTTGGCAGACTCAGGGGGAGTTTTGGCGCAAATGGCAAGCGCAAATTAACAGCGTTAATAGGCCGAGCGCATGTCACCGCGTTCAGAACGAGCTCTTTCTTTTGCCTTTGCCGCACTTTTCTTGAGGGCTTCCAGGCGCTTGATGTAGCGATCGCGCTGGCGCTTCTTAGGAGTTTGCTCAATCAAGGTTTTTAGGGCGCTGCCAAGGCTCTTGTAGGCATTGGGCAAGGTGTATCCAAACCGGGTGGCAATAGCAATGGCACGTTCGTCGGCATCAATGCTTTCCTGCAGTGTTTTTTGGTTGTTGTTTCTCTTGTAAAGACGCCAACCTGAGAAGCTACAAAGCCCCAAAGCCAGCATGAGTAAAAGGCCATCTTGCACCCACAGCTCGCCCACAGCACCGCCTAGGCCAATGGCTAAGGCCGCCATTTCCCAGCCGTCACGAGGAATAGTATCGTTTTGAATACGGCCTACCTCATGCCAAAACAGCAAGTTACGCTGATCCAGAGCTAACTGCTCCCACTTCACCAGGTCAACCTGAATTTCTACCTGGTCTTTACCGAGCTCTTCGCAGGTGATTAAGGGAGGGCTAACATCTATAGCCGACTCTACGGTTACCCAACTTTGAAGTTCAGGCGGCAGCAAACTCCTCAACCGGCGAAGTTCACCCATATCAGCGCGGGCCGTGGACGTGGCGTACGAGGTCATGGAAATTAACAGGACGATAAAACAATCGGGCAGTGCTGGCAGAAGCCCAAGGCTTAACTAGCATTAATCTATATTACGCTCAGCCAGTCAGTATGGTTTGTCTGAGGGTGCCAGTCTGCTCAAGACAAACTATTAGACTCCACTAGCTTTACAGACTAGGCTTTATGGACTATCTGTTTGATCCTACCTTACGGCTCTGAAGTCCAGCAGGAAATGCCATCATTCTCTATGAAGCCGAATTGCATAGCCTCTATCTAAAGGCGCGGGTATGGTGATGGGCGCAGACCCCTACAGATGGATTAATACCTCGCTCAGGGCCTTGCACCGAGCGCACCGCTACCGCTCGGTGCAACCCCTGGAGGGTATGGCCGGGGCAAGGGTTCATCAGCAGGGGCAAACCCTGGTCAACTTTGCCAGCAACGACTATCTGGGTTTGGCCGGTGATCCCCGTTTGCGAGATGCGGCCATAGCTGCGATTGAAACCTACGGAACGGGCAGTACAGGTTCGCGCCTGCTGAGTGGTCATAGAGAGCTGCACGGGCAATTGGAGACGGCGATCGCGGCCCTGAAGGGTACCGAAGCGGCCCTGGTGTTTAGTTCCGGCTATTTGGCTAACCTTGGCACGATGATGGCGTTAGTGGGAACACCAGACCTGATTTTGGGGGATGAATTTAACCACTCCAGCTTAAAAGTAGGGGGTAAAGCCAGTGGGGCAACGGTGCTGGATTATCGCCACAGCGATATGACCCATCTGCAAGATTTGCTAACCATCCATCGAAGTCACCATCGCCGCTGTCTGATTACCACAGACAGCGTGTTTAGTATGGACGGCGATCTATGTGTGCTTCCTGAACTGCTAGATCTAGCTGAGGCCTACGAGGCCATGGTGTTAGTAGACGAGGCTCACGGCACGGGCGTCTTTGGTGCTCAGGGCTCAGGGGTGGTTGAATACCTTGGCTGCAAGGGACGACCGCTGATTATCGTTGGCACTCTGAGCAAAGCCCTGGGTAGTCTGGGGGGCTATGTGGCGGGCTCAGCCTCGCTCATTGACTTTCTACGCAATCGAGCGCCAGGGTGGATTTACACCACAGGGCTTTCGCCAGCAGACACGGCAGCGGCGTTGGAGGCTGTACGAGTTATTCATCAAGAGCCGGAGCGACGCCAGCGCCTTTGGCAGAACGTCCAAATTCTTAGCCAGGGTTTAGATGAGAAATTAGACTGCTTAACCCAATCACAGATTGGGTTCAAACGACTTCCATCCCACTCGCCCATTTTCTGCCTTCAGTGCCCGAACGCTGAGGTGGCGGTATCCATAAGCCAGAAACTACGTTGTGCAGGGATGTGGGTCGCCGCTGTGCGGCCTCCTACAGTGCCGACAAGCCGACTACGCATGACGACTATGGCTACTCATTGCTCTTGCCATATCACTCAACTGATAGCTGCTTTGTCGGCAATCTTAGAGGACGAAGCGCTGTGAAAGACTATCGCTTGCCCCCCCAGCGGCGCTGCTTATGACGAGCCAGGGTTTTGCGCTTCCGCTTTTCAATAGGCGTTTCAAAGTGCCGATTTTTACGCATATCAGAAAAAATACCGGCCCTGGATACCTTGCGCTTGAAGCGTCGCAGAGCTGATTCAATAGACTCCTCTTCTCCCAAAATGACTTGGGCCATATCTGCTCCTGAAAATCACGGCTAGTCTGCTGGGGGCTGACCCAGCAGACTCAAGCTTGACAGTTGAGGGAACACTTGCCCCCGCTCAACTAAAACCCCAACCACATCCAAGACATTGCCTGGATATAGCCTGGTCAGAATAAACCAGTTAGATCACTAGTTGAGGTAACTAGCGGCGGTCACGACGATTCCAGCCGCCGCCGCCGCCACCAGAAGACCCAGATTCACGGGGTCTGGCCTTATTCACCTTTAGATCCCGGCCCATCCACTCGGCCCCATCTAAAGCATCAATGGCCGCATTTTCCTCGGCTTCACTTTCCATTTCCACAAAGGCAAAGCCCCGAGGGCGTCCCGTTTCCCGATCAGTAGGGAGGCTAACCCGGCTTACTTTACCGTATTCTGCGAAGACCTCAGTAATTTGATCCTGAGTCGCATCAAAGGACAAATTGCCCACGTAAATAGACATAGCTACATCTCCATGAGAGAAAAATGACAGAAAGTTACAGGGAAATGTACCTAAGCCCAAAACTTGGCTAACCAGGCAATTCAACCATCAACTCATTCCCAAGCATATCACAGGGGCAAAAAAACTGCTGACCAGTGAAAGGTGAGCTGTGTTTGCCCTTAATCTTCTGGCAAAATCCACTTTGGGGGCTGGGAGGCCCGCTCCATCATTTTGCGGCGCACGGCTTCCTCAGCCATTTCCAGCATTTTATCGAGGGAGGTGTCGGCGATAAACTTGGTGGCCTCTTCGGTGTATTTCAGGTTGGGGCATTGATCGCCCAACACGCAGCCATCCTTACAATCCACGGCGCAGTTAATTTCCATAGCTCTACTGTCTCCTCTGAATTAACACCGGGGGAGAGTACAAACAGGGTTGAACTACCTGACCCTCAAACCCAATCTTCAAAAATTGTAACAACCTGAATCGTTGCCTTAAGAGGAGAATTTTAGTAATTCCCGCCCCACAGGTTGAGATAGCGACTCTATCGCTCAAGGTTGCCTATGTCTCCGCCTCCTGCCAATCAATCCCCTGATCCTCAGCCTAAATGGCCGCTCTGGCTTTTAGGCGCTACGCTGCTGTTGCTGCTGCTCATGGCCTATGTCTATGGGGTAGAGCCGCAGGGGGTAGGCCTACTGGGCAGTTTGGTACCGTAAGCTCTTGGGGCTTCAGCGGGCCGCTAACCTAGAGCTTCAAGCGGCCAAACGTACTGCTGTTAGTAGATCGTGGTGGATTTCTGGGGAGGCAGCAATTACCAGGCCAGGGCGTTGGTAGTTGTCGCAGGTGTGCAGCGGGGGAAGGGGTTCACCGTCCAGAGTGGTGACAATATGCCCCATTTCGCGGGCCATAAAGGCCAAGGCTGCCCCATCGATAAATTGCCCGCGAGCCAGCACGGCCCCAGCCAGGTCGCCGCTGAGTACACCGTTAAAGTTGGGAATTTGCGACGTTTTAGAATAGTCAGCCTTGGTGTGATAGACCCGATAGCGCTCGGCTAAGTGGGGCACCAGAGCACCCATTTGCCAGCCCAGACAAATAGCCTTAGGCGGGTCAGCGATAGCGATAGGGGTGCAACTGTCTAAACTATCCGCGAATCGCCCCTTGAACGCCCCTCCTCCTCGCAAGGCATAGTAGTAGAGGTCCTGCCCTGGCGTGATGGCGATCGCGGCCTCATAATCATCAGTATTGAGGACGCTGAGAATAATCTGATAGTTAGAGTGACCATCCAGGTAAAACTGCGTGCCGTCGATGGGGTCTAAGGCAATTAGATAATCGCCCGGTGCACCGAGGTCTGTGGCGCGAAAGTACTTGGTGTTGTAAGTTTGCTCGTGTTCCTCGCCAAAAAAGCGGACTTCGGGAAACAGGCCCAGCAACACAACCTCCATCATGGTTTGGATGGAGAGATCGGCATCGCTGAGGGCGGAGGCAAAGAAGTTATCGCCCTTGCCCTCTTTATCAGGCTGGGCATCGATTTTTGCCTGGATTTGCTGGGCGTAGGCTCCTGCGGTTTTAAGGTAGGGCAGTAGCGTTTCGAGAATTTGCCGGGGGGGTAGTTGGTTCAGCATAGGTCGCAAAACCTGATGGCAGAGCATCCTTTATTTACGCATACTTAGCTGCTGATTGACTGCCAACTACCCCAAAATCCGGGCCTGACTCGACAAATACTTCATTGCTGCCGCCCTAACGCCAGCTGGTTTAGGCCTGGGGGGATGAGTAGGTTATGGCGTAGAATGCCGCTCCCTGAGGATCTTGGATCAGGCTAAAGCGCCCGACACCACCGATATCCGATGGAGGCATCAATACTTTTCCACCCAGTTCTTCAGCTTTTTGGGCGATTTCGTCAACATTTTCGACTGTGATGTAGGTGCCCCAGGTGGGGGGCATAGCCGGGGAACCCGGCGGCATCCCCATCATCCCACCAACTTCCCGACCACCGACTTTAACCACTTTGTAAGGAATACCATCTACCGGGCCTTCTTCCACCGCCCAGCCCAGCAAGTGGCTGTAGAACTGCTGAGCCGCCTCAGGATCGGTAGTCATTAACTCGCACCAGCTAAACGCACCATGCTGTTCAAAGGGATTCATGGGGATAGTCCTTGTAGGAATGGGCGATTCTATCCTATCATGACGATATAGTTTGCATGTACTAAAAATATTGGATGTCGAAGCTGAGATTTCAGGGTTCAGAGCTTGGGAGATTGGGCTATGCAGAAAACTGGAGTTTTAAATTGTGTGCCCGTGCTTCAGGTGACCAATGCGCGAACCAGCAGTGCATTCTATTGCAACGTGTTGGGCTTTACCCAGGATTGGGAGCACCAGTTTGAGCCAGGCTTTCCGTTGTTTATTTCAGTCAGTTGTGGAGCGACGACGCTATTTTTGACAGAGCATCCCGAAAGCGCCGTTGGAGCGTTGGTCTATATCTATGTTGAGGATATCGATGCGCTAGCTAACCGGGTGAAAGCCAATGGAGTAGCCCTGGATTTAGAGCCGGTTGACCAACCCTGGGGTTTGCGCGAAATGCACCTTAAGGATGTGGATGGTAATTGTCTGCGGTTTGGACAATCGCTAAGTTAAGGCTGGTTTAGGGAAGGGGAGAGCGGCCAGTAGTTCAGAAAATAGGAATAGAGCGGCGGGAAATCAAGATTGGCTGAACCCGGACAGTAAAAGGCGTTCTGGATTACTGGTTAGATAGGGCAGCAAGGAGCGCTGAGGACAGCAATCTGATAGGATTTTTGAGGTTGATGTTTAGTGTCTCAGGAGCTATCGATGTCTCAGAATGCTACCCCGACGACCGGAGCCGATGCCGTTGATGTGGCCATTGCCAACGGGGTTGACTTAGATGGCACCCCCATTCCTGCGGCAAAGCTTGACCTGTATAACATTGTGATGGCTAAGGAAGCTCAGCGTCAGCGGAGCGGGGTAATTAACTCTATGCGTTCTCGCATTGTTCGCATTGGGGCCAAGCATTATTCCCAGGATGAGCTTAATCAAATGCTGCTGGATGCGGACTTTGCCCCCCTCAAAGCCAAGGAAGTTGCCTATTTCTACGGGGATAAGTAAAGAGCTAAAGCGCTTCCTTGCCGCGTGACGTACAGTCTTTAGCCTGACGACAGCAATCAGGCGTCCTGATACCGCTCTGGCGCGTAGCGAGACGCCATCAGACCAGTGGCCTCTTGCAGGTTGAGAGCCTGCACCAGCAGACCTTCCTGACTGTAGGGTAAGTAAGCCTGGCACTCTCCCGATGGGGCAATCAGGCTGGTGGCCGACTCTTGAAAGCGCAGGGCGTAGTTAACGCTGGCAAAGTAGATGGTGTTTTCGCGGCTGCGCATCATCATGGCTTGTTCGTAGTATGGTGCGTCGGCAGCTCCCCACTGGGTCAACTGGGGGCCGTTGCGCTCGTAGCCTGTGTGTTGGGGGTGGAAAACAATCTTTGCGCCGCGCATCGCTGCCCAACGTACTGTTTCAGGATAGCGCCAGCCTTCATGGCAAATGGCTATCCCAAACTTCACCCCCTTGACCTCGAAGAGTTGCCGGGTAGTACCGGGCACGTAAAACGCATCCTCGCTGGGGTCGATTTGGTTTTTAGTTTGCACCCCCTGAATTTGTCCATCGGCGTCGATAACGTAGGCGGCGATTTGCCGACCGGCTTCGGTAAATCGTTCTATCCCCAGGATCGTGGCCACGCCATACTGCCGTGCCCACTGAGCCACCGTTTGAATAACCGTCTCTTGCAGGCTGGGATCAAAGGGCAAAACTTCAAAGTCCTGTCCTCTCAACCCTGGGAGATAGGCCTCTGGAAAGCACACGATCGCCGCTCCACAGGCCGCCGCTTCGGCCATAAACCCTTCAACTTTGGCTAAGCCTTCTTCTAGGGTTGAGGCTACGCGAGGGGAGGCAAGGGTGATGATCATCTTGGGGAGAAGTAAACGATAGAAAACGGAAAACGGAAGGGGATTTTTCTAACTCCTCTCTCCGTCTGCCTTTTTGTAAAACGCTAGATGCGTCGCACCATACCGCTTTTGGCGAACTAGCTCCAGTCCAGCAACATCCCCAGCCGCCCACCCTTCGGCACCGTGCTCTACGGCAATTTCTCCGGTTGGAGTGAGCAGGTTAAAGTGCGCTACCCGATCTAGCACCGGCTGATAGAGGTCGCTGGTGTAGGGTGGGTCAAAGTAGATTAGGTCGAAGGGCTGGTTCTTTAGGCGCGAAAGCTGCTTGACCACGTCGCCCTTAAACAGGCTGAAGGGTTGATCAGGGCGGGCTACTTTTTGCCAGTTCTGGCGAATGATGGCGTAGGCCTCTGCCGATTGCTCAATGCCAACTACCTCGGCAGCTCCCCGACAGAGGGCTTCGGCTCCCATCGCGCCGCTACCGGCACAGAGGTCGAGCCAGCGGCAGCCTGGCACCCGCCCCTGCCAGATGTTGAACAGCGCCTCCCGTACCCGCGCCGGGGTGGGTCGAGTTTCCAGCCCTGGTAGCGTTTTGAGGGCACGGTTGCCGTAGATGCGTAGCATGTTTAAATTGCCGCCACGGGACGCTGGGCGTTAACCATCGCCACAAAATTAGCCAGCATAGTCAGCCCAGCCGGGGCAGACTTTTCCGGGTGGTACTGCATAGCCATGATGTTGTCTTGGGCGATGGCGGCGGTTACTGTTTGGCTGCCATGGGTGGTGGTTGCCGCAACCACCGCTGGGTCAGCGACTTCTGCATGGTAGGAGTGCACAAAATACACCCAGTCCCCGGTTTGAATGCCCTGCCAGAGAGGATGCTGCGGCTGAGCCAGGGTGAGCTGGTTCCAGCCCATGTGGGGGATGGTGATACCCGGCTCTAGCTGAATTTTTTTGATGTGGCCAGCAATCATCCCTAGCCCAGGCTCCTGGCCTTCGTCGCTGTAGTCAAACAGCAGTTGCAGGCCCAGGCAAATGCCGAGGAATGGCTTGCCGCTGGCGATCTGGTCTTGGATGGGCTGCACCAGGTCGCGAGATCGCAGGTGCCGCATCGCCGGGTCAAAGGCTCCATCACCGGGCAACACCAGGGCAGCAGCAGCGGCCAGGTCAGCGGCCAGGTCGGTAATCTGCGGCTCGGCCCCGGCAATGGCCAACCCCTTGCAGGCCGAGTGCAAGTTACCCATGTCGTAGTCAATCACGGCGATTTTGGCCATAGCGCATTTGGGGGTAGGGGACTGGTTTTATCGTACAGGGAGAGGACGAAAGGTAGAAGGCAGAAGGCAGAAGTTATTTTTCATCCTTCATCCTTCTGCCTTCATCCTTGCCATTGCCTGGTGTTCAGGGGATTGCAGGCCGGTTTGTAAGACGGTCAATACCTGGGCCATGTCTCCGGTTAGCATGGCATCGACGGCTAGCCACAGGCCTGGAAAGCGGCCGCTGCGAAGGATGCCATCTTCTGCGACTGGTAGGTTTTGATAGTGGCCGTCGGTGAGGCCATACCAATCGATTTGGTTTTCAAACACCTGCCAGACCAGGTACTCGGTGACGCCATTGCGGCGGTAGGCTTGCAGCTTATCCCCCAGGTCAATGGCGGCACTGCTGGCAGCGATTTCAATTACCAGCTCAGGTGCGCCTTCCAGATAGCCCTCTGGGGTAAGGCGAGTTTGCCCTCCGGCACTTTCGTCTACCACCAGCACGATGTCGGGTTGGGGTTCGTTGTCGAGGTCGAGGCGAACGGTCGGTTCAATGCCCGAACGAGTTCCCGGTGTGAAGGCGACATAGGTGCCCAGCCAGGTGTCTAGGCGGCTGTGGGGCTCGGCGTGTTGGGGAAAGCGTAGGGGCGAGGCCACGTAGACGACTCCTTCAATCAGTTCGGCTTTGGGGATAGGGGCCGTGGCATAGCGGCGCTCAAACTCAGGGCGGGTGAGGCGATCGCCGCTTTCTAGGGGCGGAGTTTGGCTAGCGACCACTCCAGAGGAAGGGGGGTGATAGGTCGTCATAGGGCTAGGGTTGGCAGGGTAGTTCTATGCTAATCGGGAACTTGGCTAACTACGTAAGCCGTTCTGCCCTGGATAACTTGCCCCTTAGCCATGGCTTAACTTGCTCTTTAGCCATGCCTAAGGTTGGTGATAGAGACTAAACTCATTCTGGAAGCACCGCTGTTTGTAGAAGCAACGATAGTCACTCACGTATTAACTATGTAGCTATGGCATCAGCAGACCGATCTGGCCCGCCCCCGATTACATACATTACGGCTGTCCTACTGCTTTTAGGCTTAGTCGGCTGGATGATTAGAGCCGGAAATCCCTTCCCACTAAATAGAACTGTTGATAGTACGTCCTCGGCCCCAGCCGGTGATACTAATACCAGCGACGCTAATGCAGAATCGCCTGCTTCATCTCAGACGGCTACCGATACGTCTGGTGCTGCGTGTGGCCTGGGGGTTGAGCAGCCCTGCGCCACCCTGGGCCAGGTGCCTGCTGTTCCCTCTGGGGTATTTAATTACGGCGGCTCTACGGTGTTTGCCTCGCTGCGGCAGGCCCAGGTGATCGATGCTCTGGCGGGGGCTCACCCGGCCTTTGAGCTGCGCTACACCGAGCCCATCTCTGGCAAACCCGGCAGCGGCGAGGGCATTAAGATGCTGCTGGATGGTCAGCTTAGCTTTGCCCAAAGCTCTCGCCCAATTAGCGATGAAGAATACGCCCTGGCTCAACAGCGCGGATTTCAGCTTAAGCAAGTTCCTGTTGCCACCGATGCCCTGGTCTTTTTTGTGCATCCAGAACTGGTGCTGGCCACCCAGGGGTTAACCCTGACCCAGGTGCAAGACATCTACAGCGGTAAAGTGAAAAACTGGCAGGAACTCGGCGGGCCAGACCTGGCCATCACGCCGTTGATTAGAACCGTGGAGGGGGGCGGCACCTTCTTTCAGGATGCCGTTTTGGCCGATGGCGACCTGGGCGACAATGTTCAGGAAGTGCGGGATACCACCACGACGATTCAGCGGGTAGCCGATACTCCCGGCGCGATCGCCTACGCTACGGCGGCCCAAGCCCTGAGGCAACAAACCATCAAGGTTTTACCGCTCCAGGGCAGCAATGGCGAATGGGCACTGCCTGAGGTGGCTGGTAGTCGTGACAGCGTTAACTACGAGGGGCTGGAGGCTGGTAGCTACCCCCTGACTCGTCGCCTGTTTGTCGTGGTTCGCGAGGATGGTCTGGTGGATGAGCAGGCCGGGTTAGCCTACGCCAACCTGCTGCTTAGCCAGGAGGGGCAAGTTTTGGTTGAGCAAGCCGGATTTATGCCGCTGTTTTAGCCCGGATTATTCATCAGCTGGACAGTCAAAAGTTTTATTTGGATCCATGCTTATATCTAAGCCGTCAAAG
>CAYUBC010000004.1:0-27984 GCA_964442885.1 uncultured bacterium
GCTCCTGGTGGTGGCGGGGTGGCACCCTCAACGACGAAATCAAGTGGTTTGACCCCTCGCCCTACGGCTTCACCATGCGCAAGCATCGCATGGCCAACATGGGTCGAGGTTACTGGTTAATTGGCGGCGTTCCCGACAACGAAATCATCTTTTACCTACCAGGAGTGCGCACCGAGGAAACCACCACCGCCAAGCATCGAGTGGTGAACCTGACCACCGTAACGCCTCTAACCGACGACCAAACCGATGTCACCTTCGAGCTGTACTGGGATATTCCCTGGGGCAACCTGTTAAAGCCCAGTCTGCCGCTGTTGATTCGCTCCTTTCTGGGTCAGGATCGAGATGTGGTGATGAAGCAGCAGCAGGGGCTCAAGCATGAGTCAGTCCTGCGGTTGATTAAAGACTCGGACACGCCAGCCCGGTGGTATTACCAGCTTAAAAAGGAATACCAACGCTGTCAGCTTGAAAACCGAGACTTTGCTACACCGGTCAAAACCCAGTTGCTAAAATGGCGGGCCTAGATCCTACCTGAGCAGGTGGGGAAGAGAGTCCTAAAACCAGCGCGTCTAAAACGCCAAAAGCCCTGATCTACCCTGCATGGGCACTACTCAGCCGTTTTGATTCAGAACAACTCTTGATGAGGAATTTACCGTGACCTCATCCAGGGTTGGCGATCTCCTTCAAAGCTTGATACCCCCTGTGATTTGGATCATGCCCAGGTCTAACTAGCATCACCTGAAGACTGGTGAGCTATCACCGCCACGACCAAGCCTTCAAGGCATAGTAAGGATGTCGAACGCAATTTCCCACCATGGCAGCCCTTTCTCTCTCTGCGTCTGCGGTTCACGAATCGACCTCTGGCTGGCAGCATCAACTACAAACGGGTCTGGCGCGGTTGGCTACGGCGGTTGCCGCTGTCATCGGAATTTCGGCCATGGCGGCTCAGGGGGCGGTAGGAGGGCATCCTGGCCTAGGGGATGGCACCTATCTCTACGGCGAGTCTCCCGTGGCCAACGCCACAGGCGCTGTCTATTTAGTTTTCCAAGTTACCGATAGTACGTTGACTGGGGCCGTCTACCAACCTTCATCGTCTTTTGATTGCGTCTACGGCACCGTTACCCCCGACGCGCTTCACCTGACCGTAATCGACGCCTACGACAAAACCGAATCGGCCTATTCAGTAGCCTTGGCTCCGGCGGCCACAACTATTGCCTCGGTAGGGGGCGTTGCCTCAGCGGCCCAGATTGAGGGGATGCATCCCATTAGTCTGCTCTCTAGCCTCGATCAACAACTGCTGGCCACCTGCGCCAACCGATGAAGCAACCCAGCTTTACCCCTTAAAATTGGCCTATTCTCAAAAAAATTCAATATTTCCTGTTTCATTTGCCAGAACCTGGGCGATGATAGTACCAGAGTATTCTCGAGAGAGGCCATGAACCGCTATTTTATCGGGGCAATAATGGCTGGGCTGGTGCTGCTGGCCCTGTCGCGTGTGGGAGGGGAAAATCGTCTCGTTGCCGACAATGCTAATCAGCCAGGGGGCGAGCTGAGGGCAGCAAGCGATAGTGGGCTGGGTACGCTGCCCATCGACCAGGCCGGGCGCATTGCCCAGCGCCAAACCCAGCCCACTGGCGGGGTGCCCGCGGCGGGTACGGGGGCGTTGGGGCAGATGCCCGCTAATGGCACTGGGACGGCTACATTTACGGCTCCAGCCGGTACTGGGCAGCCCATTCCTAACGCTACCATTAGCCCCGGAGCAACCGGGGTAGCTCCAAGACCGGCTACAGGCAATCAGTTTCCTGCTACTGGCGATATTTCCCCTGTGCAGCCCGACCTGGTGCGGCCTGAAACCTTACCCGCTAATCCGGATCAGGATCCAGACTCGATTCCGGCCCTCTGGTAACTAACCGGACAGACAGGAAGGCGCTCAGCGTTGACCGACTACATTAGCTCGGTCGGGCAAGGGCTAGGTTTTGCGGCTTCAGTATACCCATGACATCCTCACCGCCTCAACTTCGCCCTTACCAGGTTGAGCTAATTAACGACCTCTACCGCAAGCTCAACGAAGGTCATCGGCGGGTAGCCATTGTGGCGGGCACCGGGGCCGGAAAAACCGTCATCAGTGGCCAAATTTGTGCCCATGCAGAATCGGCTGGCAAGCGGCTGATGTTTTTGGTGCATCTGGATGTGCTGGTCGGGCAGACCTACGAAAAAATGAAGTCCTTTGGTCTACACTGCGGCTTTATCAAGGCCGGCTGGGAAGAAAACCGTGATGCTCCGATTCAGATTGCCAGCATTCAGACTATGGCCAAGCGCCGCTGGTGGAAGCAGTGGCCCACCGACGTGGTGTTTTACGACGAGGGACACATTACCCTATTCAGTCAGGTTGGTAAGCAGGTGCTGAAGACCTTCCCCAATGCCGTGCATTTGGTGATGACGGCTACCCCAGAGCGCTTGGGCAAGGAGCAACTTGGCGATTACCTGGATACCCTAGTGGCTTCGCCGGTGCCCAGTGACCTTCAGCAAATGGGGTATTTGGCCCCCATAAAGTATTACAGTATGCCCCCGGACGGGGTGGCCAACCTGAAGGAAGTCAAGACGGTGCGGGGCGACTACGACGAAGTTGGGTTGAAGAATGCCTGCGATCGCCCCGAATTGATTGAAAAAATTGTTCATGAGTGGCAGCGCCTCTGCCCAGGCAAGCGCACCATTGCCTTTTGCGTAGACATTGAACACGCCCGCCACGTGGCCGATGCCTTTATCGCGGCAGGTATTCCCGCCGCCACCGTAGAAGGCAATACCCCCATTAAAGACCGCCAGCGCATGTACCAGGATTTGCGCCAGGAAACCATCCTGGTGCTGACCTCCTGCAACGTCATCAGCATTGGCTTTGATGAGCCCAGCGTCGAAGTAGGGCTGATGCTGCGGCCCACCCAGTCGAGCGCTCTGCACCTCCAGCAGATTGGCCGGGTGATGCGAATTTCGCCCCAAACCGGCAAAGCCTACGGCATTATTCTTGACCAGGCGGGCAATTTAGAGCGACTGGGCTTCCCGGAGGATATCAAGGACTACCACCTGCCAGTTAAAAAAGATGGCGGCGGCGGCGGCAACCCCCCGCCAATGAAGCCCTGTCCGCAATGTGGACGCATTGTCCTATCCTTCATTGCCAGGTGCCCCGACTGTGGCCACCAGTGGCTCACCGAGCGGCCCCTCAACCTGGAGGATATGGTAGAAATTTACTCCGCCGAGCAAGCCCACCAGATTAACGATATTCCAACCCTGGTGGAGCTGTATCACAGCCATCGTCGCCGCGCCTACCTGCGCCGCAATGCCCCAACCTGGGCAGAGCGCTCGTTCTGGGAACACTGCGGTCGTTGGCCAAAGGATTCCTGGTGTCTGGGGTCAATCGTTGGCCCTCGACCAACGCCTCAACAACTGTTGGACTATCTGGACTATCTGCAAAAAAGCGCCAAACGCCTGGGCAAACGTCAGGAGTGGATTGTGCATGAGTTTGAAAAGGAATGTGGCCCTGGCAGCTTTCAGCGCATCGCCGGGTTTAGACCCGCCATGTAAGC
Organism: uncultured bacterium; assembly: GCA_964442885.1. Lineage (GTDB taxonomy): Bacteria > Cyanobacteriota > Cyanobacteriia > Phormidesmidales > Phormidesmidaceae > Nodosilinea. The sequence goes on from CAYUBC010000004.1 coordinate 3,576, forward strand.
AATCATAGGATTGTTCATATATTTTTGATTTTGGCATTAACGGTATTAACTAATACAAAAGCCGCCCTACCCTTGCACTTACCATGCCAGGATGAAAATTCTCTAAACCTTTGGCCAGATCGACCAAGCTTGGCGTGTCTAGATTAAGTCGATTGGCGAGGTTTAGAAGTCATCTCGGTTGTGCATTGGTTGACTTGTGGATTAGGGGTAATTTTTCTGATCTTTTTGACCGAGAACTTTCTCAGTCCGTTTCGTAAACAAGTGAGATCACAAGCAAGTGAGTTGTCAGTTTAATGAGACCGACTGAGGAAATTGTGATTGTCTGAGAGATATTTAGACAACCTTCCTTTTAGCGTTGCGGAGGGAATTCCCGTTGAGGGGTTGCCAGTTTCCTCGCCTGTAGCGTTGGCTAATGGAGAGTCTAGGACAATATCTCTCAGACTTTTCTAGTGAGGGAAAATAGGGCCATTGGCTTCGTCAGAACCAGATTATTAGGAGGATACTTATGAGTGGAAATGAATTACGTGCCCAGGCAATTGCTAGTATTACGAATCGCCAGCCGGTGCCTGTTAATGTTCCAAAACGGCTAGAAGAGCTATGGGCTAAGGACGTTTTTAGTCTGGCAAAAATGCAGGAATGCTTGCCTAAATCAGTCTTTCGTTCGCTGCAAAAAACGATTAAGACTGGAGCTCCTTTAGATGTCTCTGTGGCCGATGTCGTAGCCGTAGCCATGAAGGACTGGGCCATTTCTAAGGGAGCCCTTTACTACTCCCACATGTTCTACCCCCTCACCAACGCCACCGCCGAGAAGCATGATGGCTTTATCTCGGTACAGAGCGATGGCACCGTCATTTCAGAATTTTCGGGCAAGGTCTTAGTGCAGGGTGAGCCTGACGGGTCTTCCTTTCCCAATGGCGGCATTCGCTCAACCTTTGAGGCTCGCGGCTACACCGCCTGGGATGTCACTAGCCCGGCCTTTGTGATGGAAACCGAAAACGGCGTTACGCTGTGCATTCCCACGGTGTTTGTCTCCTGGACGGGAGAAGCCCTGGATAAGAAAACGCCTCTGCTGCGGTCTAATGCCGCTATGAGTAAGGCGGCGACTCGAGTACTCAAGCTGCTTGGTCACGCAGAGGTAGCCCCGGTTAACTCAAGCTGTGGCCCTGAGCAAGAATACTTTTTGGTCGATGCCAACTTCGCTAGCGTCCGGCCTGACTTATTGCTGGCGGGTCGCACGCTGTTTGGGCGGCCTCCAGCCAAGGGCCAACAGTTTGATGATCATTACTTCGGGGTGATTCCAGAACGGGTGCAGATATTCATGCAGGACGTGGAGGAAAAGCTCTACCGTCTTGGTATTCCGGCAAAAACTCGCCACAATGAGGTGGCCCCTGGCCAGTATGAAATTGCCCCCTTCTTTGAAGCCGCCAATGTGGCTAGCGACCATCAGCAGTTGATGATGACGGTGCTGCGCAACACGGCGAAAAAACACGGCTTTGTCTGTCTATTTCACGAAAAGCCCTTCGCAGGGATCAACGGCTCTGGGAAGCACGTTAACTGGTCAGTCGGTAACTCGACCCAGGGCAACCTGCTCGATCCAGGCGATACTCCCCACGCCAATGCGCAGTTCCTGGTGTTCTGCGGCGCAGTTATTCGCGGTGTGCACAAGTATGGTTCGCTGCTGAGAGCGGTTATCGCCACCGCCAGCAACGACCATCGCTTGGGAGCTAACGAAGCGCCTCCTGCCATTATCTCGATCTACCTGGGCAGTCAGCTTCAGGACGTGTTCGACCAGATCGCCCAGGGAGAATTGACTGGCTGCCAGAGTAAGGGAGTCATGAACCTCGGGGTTGATACGTTACCGGTGTTCCCGAAGGATCCGGGCGATCGCAATCGCACTTCACCCTTTGCCTTTACCGGTAACCGCTTTGAGTTCCGGGCTGTGGGCTCTGGCCAGTCTGTAGCTGGGCCGCTGGTGGCCATGAACACCATTCTGGCCGACTCCCTCGATTGGGTAGCCGAACAGCTTGAGGCCAAGCTAGGCAGCGGCATGGAGCTTAATGCGGCCATCCAGGCTATTTTGCAGGAGATTATTCACGATCACGGTGCCATCATTTTCAACGGCAACGGCTACTCCTCGGAATGGCACGAAATGGCCGTTAACGAGCGTGGCCTGCCCAATCTAAGAACCACCGCCGATGCTCTGCCGGTGCTTAGAGAGCAGTACATTGAAGATTTGTTCACGGCCCAAAAGGTACTGACGCCCGTTGAGCTGGGCAGTCGGTTTGAGGCCTACGCTGAGCAATACATTCAATCCATTGAGGTAGAAGCCAAACTGGTGGTTAGCATGGCGAAGACCATCATCTACCCGGCGGCTATGCGCTATATGGCCGAGCTGGCTAACACCATCGACGGTTTAGATGAAATTGGCATTGAGTTTGGCAAAGACAGCGTTGTTAAGGTGGCCGACCTGACCAAATCCATGCTGGCTGGCGTCAACAACCTGGACGACATGCTAACCAAGCATTTTCTTTCCATTGAAGAGCATATGCAATTCTGCGCCACCACCATCCGCCCACTGATGGACGAGGTCAGAACCTATGCCGATGCCCTAGAAGGCGAAGTCGCCGATGACCTCTGGCCACTGCCGACTTACCAGGAGATGTTGTTTATCAAGTAGGGCGTTAGACACCAATTAGTCAAAATTAAGGGTGCGTTGTAACGTTACAACGCACCCTTGATTGAGTGGGAGTATGTAGCGCCAAATGGCAAAGCGCAGGGTTTATTCACGTTTGGTGATACTTCCGTGTGGAAGTTAACACGTCAAGAGCGGCATTCTGTCTTTTGCTAGAGGTTTGAGGCGAAGCCTTCAGTCGCTATAGTGATTGAGACAAAAGTTTTGGCAGAAAAGGCAACAGGTCATGGCAGCAAACCGAATCGCAGGATGGCTATCCGCAGTGACGCAACTGGGCGGATGGCGCAGACTGGGCCAGCGGCTCTGTATTGCATTGTTGATGCTGAGCGTTGCCGTGGGCTTAACGGGTTGCAGTCTAGACCAGTTTGCCAAAGCCGAAGCCAATGTGCCCAGACTGGTGCTGAGCACCCTGAGTGACCCCAAAACCTTTAACCCCATTCTGAATCAGGAATCTCCCAGTATCTTTGGCTTTACCTTTGAAGGGCTAACCACCACCGATGGCATCACCGGAGAAACCGTCCCAGCTCTGGCTGAGAGTTGGGATATTTCAGACGACGGCAAAACCCTGATTTTTATCCTGCGGGAGGGGTTGCAATGGTCGGATGGTGAACCTCTCACCGTAGACGATGTCCTCTTTACCTACGATGTGTTGTTCAACCCCGACATTCCGACCAACAGTCGCGATGGTTTTCGCATTGGGCCACAGGGGTTGTTGCCAACGGTCTCTAAGCTGGATGATCGCCGGGTGCAGTTTTCTATGCCCGAACCCTTTGCGCCGATGCTAAGAAATACTTCCCTGGAAATTATCCCTCAGCATACTCTGCGCTCTGCGGTAGAAACCAAGGGAGCCGATGGCAGCCCGCTGTTTCTGGCTACCTGGGGTACCGATACGCCACCTGCGGACATTATTGGGAATGGCCCCTACCGTTTGGGGCAATACATCCCCGGCGAACGAGTCGTGTTTGAGCGCAATCCCTACTACTGGCGTAAAGATGCCAACGGTAATCCCCAGCCCTATATTGAGCAAGTGGTCTGGCAAATTGTTGGCTCCACCGATACCTCCTTTTTGCAGTTTCGTTCGGGGGGGTTGGATTCCGTGGGAGTCCAGCCCGATTTCTTTTCCCTGCTCAAGCGCGAAGAACAGCGAGGCAACTTTACTATCTACAATGGCGGCCCTAGCCTGGGTACCAATTTCTTCTTCTTCAACCTCAATCAAGCGAGTCGGGCCGGTCAGCCCTTGGTAGATCCGGTGCGATCGCGCTGGTTCAATAACATCGCTTTTCGTCAGGCGGTGTCCTACGGCATTGACCGCGACACTATGATTAACAATATTTTTCAAGGATTGGGAGAACCTCAGACCTCACCGATTTCAGTGCCCAGTCCTTTTTTTGCACCGCCTGAAATGGGCATTCGTACTTACCCCTACGACCCTGATAAAGCGAAAGAATTGCTGCTTTCCGCCGGTTTCCAGTACAACCCTAACGGGGAACTGCTCGATGCTGAGGGTAATCGGGTGCGGTTTAACTTAATTACCAACTCAGGCAACAAAATTCGCGAATCCATTGGGGCGCAAATTAAAAACGACCTCGAAAAAATTGGCATTCAGGTCGATTTTCAGCCGCTAGCCTTTAATGCTCTGGTTGATCGCCTAACCGACAGCCTTGCTTGGGAGGCTTGCGTTCTGGGCTTAACCGGAGGCCTAGATCCGAACGGGGGAGCAAATGTATGGCTGCTGGATGGAGCCCTGCACGCCTTCAACCAGCAAGCCGGGCCAGGGCAAGACCCCCTAGAGGGTTGGCAAGCCGCCGATTGGGAAAAGCGCATTGCCGACCTCTATATTCAAGCCGCCCAGGAAGTAGACGACGCTAAACGCTTTGAACTCTATAAAGAAACCCAGCGCTTAACTCAGGAGTATTTACCGTTCGTATACCTGATTAATAACCTGTCTCTTACGGCTGTGCGTAACACCGTCGAAGGGGTGCAGTACACGGCCATTGGCGGCGCTTTTTGGAACATCTACGAGCTAACGCTGCAACCCTAAGCCAAGGCCACTAGCTAGAATTAGCCTAACTTTGCGACTTCGGTCAGAGGTAAGCCGGTGGCTTGAGCCACATCTTCCATTACCATACCTGCAGTCAGCAAGTTCCGGGCTGTTTGTAATAACTGCTCTTCTGCTCGCTCCGCCCGTTGCCGTTCCTGTTCCGCCCGTTGCCGTTCTTGCTCCGCCCGTTGCCGTTCTCGCTCCGCCCGTTGCCGTTCTTGCTCCGCCCGTTGCCGTTCCTGCTCAGCCCGTTCGTCCCCTAGTTCTTCAGGAGTGAGGAGCAAACCACCATCTAAGGTTGTCCAGCGTAGCCAAACAGCCTCAACCCCCTTATAAATTCCAGTCCAGCGCTGTAGCCCTAAACCAAGAGCTTCGCTAACAAACTGCTGGCGTTCGTTGAGCACGAGGGGCTGGTAGGTGCCTTGTCGAATGGAAAACCCAGCCCAATCTTCTGGATTAAATGGGTCATACCAAAAATAGTCAGGTACGCGCATTTGATCCTGGTAAACCAGTTTTTTCTCGGTTTTGTCAGTAATGGCTGTACTGTCTGAGAGTAGCTCAATAACCACGTCTGGAGCCTTACCCTCTTCCCATACTACCCAGCTTTTGCGCTCGCCCTTGGGAACACCGAGAACCACAAAAACATCCGGCCCCTTAAAGTCCTGATTGCGAACTTGAGCCAGACTGTAGTAAACAAACATGTTGCCGCTAACATATCCGTCTTCTCGGGCTGCTATCCAGGGAAGGAGGGCATCAATAAGCAACGTCATCTGAAGTTTGTGTCGTTCACTTTCCATCGGCACGCCGTCGTCATAGGGAAGCTCTGCCTGAGTCGGTGGTAGTTCTGTCAACGATACTGGCATCGTAATATCTGACATAGTCTTTCCCGTAGAACGGCGGCTAACACCGCTATGGTATCCAAAGGAGCACAGCCCTGTGCGGGCAATGGCTGTTGGCTAACTAAACTAGCGTAAGTCACACCGCTGACTATCTGGCCTCTAACCGAGCGGCAGTGCGTAAAATCTGCCCCGCCAGCACCGCCGCACCAAAACCATTGTCAATATTGACCACGCCAATGCCTGCCGCGCAGGAATTGAGCATCGTCAGCAGCGCTGAGAGCCCTTGAAAGCTGGCCCCATAGCCAATACTGGTTGGCACCGCCACAATCGGGCAATCGGCCAATCCTGCCACCACGCTGGGCAGTGCTCCTTCCATACCTGCCACTACAATCAGCACATCTACCTGGCGAATGAGCTGCTGATGGTGCAGCAGGCGATGCAGGCCAGCAACCCCCACATCCCATAGTCGTTTGACCTGAAAGCCCGACAACTCAGCGGTAACAGCCGCTTCTTCGGCTACGGGCAGGTCAGCCGTGCCAGCGGTGAGCACCCCAATGGTACCTGGATGCTGTGGCACCAGGTTTAGCGGCACCAAAGCACAGATACGGGCCATATCGTAATACAGAGCGCTGGGAAGGTGCTGCCGCACCTGTTCGTAAACAGCTGGCTCAATGCGGGTGGCCATCACCACCGGATTGCGTTGGTGCAGGCTACGCATAATCTGCACAATCTGGTCTACGGTTTTCCCTGGCCCCCAAATTACCTCCGGAAAGCCCGTCCGTAGCGTGCGGTGATGATCGACCTTGGCAAAGTCTTCAATGGGTTCAAACTCCAGGTATTTAAGCTGCTCAAAGGCCGTATCGGGGCTAAGTTGCCCACGGGAAACAGCGGTAAGCAAAGCATGTAGGGCATCAGGCTGAGTCACAGGTCGCAAGGAGAAACATCTCAGCACTATTGTCACAGAGTTGACATAGCTGCAACATGCCTGTGACACATGCAGCCATTACCTTAATAATTAATCGTTCACTCCTCAACACCCTCAACGCCAGAGCAAGCTCTGGCGTTTTTTATGGGTTGTTGTCCCCATCGCTGACCCATGCCTAAACCCTGGGTCAGGAACCGGCAAGCCAGGTGGGTAAGTCAGTGGTCAATACTCATCAATAGCCAACCCCATTGCAGCAAAATCCATGGTGTACAGGCGGCTACCCTCAGGGTCGGGCACGCTCCAGAGAAACTGGCTGGGAGAAACCTGCACCATGGCTGTTGGGCAGGGTAGATTCGTCAGGCGATGAGTAATTTGCCCGGCGTCATTCATGAGCGAAAACTGCCCCTCCTGGCTCAGCAGGCCGTAGCCAAAGGCGCTCCCAAATAACCATTTAGGTGATATGTCAGCCCGATAGCGCATCACCCTAAAAGGTTTGAGGTCAATAATCAACAGCGACTGAGGGCAATTTACTTCCAACCCCAAATAGCGGTAGGGGCGGGTTGTGGCAACCAGATTGGCAATCGCCACTGACACCGAGAGCGAACCCTCATAGGTGCCCCGGCGGGTTACCAGGTGGAAGACGGTGCGCTGGTGCTGGCCCATGACCAACCCCACGTGATCGGCATCCAGAGGGAGCAGGGCTACAATTTCTCCCGCCGTTGTAGGGATAGACACGCCACTAGCCGCAGAAATTTTAATTGGCTCATTGGGCTGGCTCTTCAACTGCCGGAGCAGTAGTTCGACGGTGGCGCTCCCAGTTTGTTGGGCGGTGGCAAACCATTGCCCATCGGGGGCTATGGCGGTCTGTACAGGGTCGGCAACCTGGGCAATGCGGCCTAACCCATGGGTCATCGACAGCAGGTGTAGGGAGGTGGCGGTGACCAGCATACCGCCCTGGGGAATGGGCACAAACTGCTTGACGGGGGCGGGCAGAGTAAACCCCTGAGTGGGGCCAGGCGAGGTCATAGCGCCATCGTTGGGCCAGTGGTAAAACCACACGTTCCCCTGACTGGCGGCAATCAGTAATTTACTCTGGTGGCCAGCGTTGGGTTCCCCTGAGGTTCCAACTGCCTGGGTCGGCAGCACTGCCAGTCCCATCACTTCAATAGCGTGGGGGATAGTGAGCCAGGGCAAGGCGGGACTGGGCCTCGCTGGGGGCAGTATTTTGCCGCCCAGGGAACCCAGGGCCAACGGCCCAGATTGATGCTGAGTATGCACCTGAAGTAGCGCCTGGCGCATGGCTTGAGCGCTCTGAAACCGCTTGGGTAGCAGCTTTTGTAGGGCCATGCAGGTGATTTTCTTCAGCGGTTCGGGTAGCTCATCGGGAATGATAGGTACCTGGTTAAGGTGGGCTACCATAAGCTCCAGGGGAGTGCCAGAGAACGGGCGTTTACCCAGCAGTAGCTCATACAAAATGATCCCTACCGCATAGAGATCGGAAGCGGTAGGGTGCTGATTGTAGAAGCGTTCTGGAGCCATGTAGGCGGGTGAGCCCGTAGGGCCGATGTCTGAGTCTCGGCCATCCTGGCTGAGGCGAGCCACACCAAAGTCAGAAATGCGGGCGATCCACCCTCCAGGGGTGAGTTGCAAAAGCACATTCTCCGGCTTGATGTCACAGTGGACAATGCCCTGCTGGTGGGCGTGCTCCAACCCGGCCAGAATATCTAGAACCAAGCCTAGAGCCTCTTCTAAAGTCAGCCTGATGTCGCTGTCTAAAATGGAGCGCAACGTGCCGCTTTCGCAGTAATCCAAGACGAGCTGCCGCCCGCCGCCCGCGTGTTCTAGGGCGTGGCAAGTGACGATGTTAGGATGCTCCAGGCTGAGTAAGAACCGCAGTTCCCGCAACAGCTTATGAGTTGGAAATCGGTCTTTGTGGAGGTACTTGAGAGCGACCAGAGCCCCAGTTTTACGATGAATTGCACAGTAGACCTGGCCAAACTGTCCATGACCTACCATCCCCAGGAGCCGATATTGAGAGCGCTGGATGGGCTGGATTTTCGCCACTACAGCATCACCCCTGCTGAATCAGCGTTTGCAAGATATTTGAATGCGATTGGCCGTTGGCCACCAGACTGCTGACCGCTTGCAGGCGCTTCTCTAACCCCAGGATAAAGCGATTGCAATCATCACCTTTAGATAGGCAACTGGTTTGGACACAGCACAACTCACGCCCCGTCAGTTGACTGAAGAAAATTTCCAAAATTCCTCGTTCCAAATCCCCAGAGGGCGTCTGACTAGTCGGCGCAGCGGTGGTAAAAGGGGAGTGCCCAAGCTCAATTCCTAAAAACCCCTGGTCACGGTGGGTCATATCCAGCTTAATCTGCCCCCAACCGTGGGTTTTCCAGCATTGCTGGAGAGCCTGGGAAAACTCGGCCATAGCCATATTGGCCAGCGGTTGTTGGTAGTAGTCGGCGAGTTCCTCGCCAAAACGGGCATAGAAATTCTTGCCCCACCAGCGGCCACAGTTGTACAGCACTAGGCGAGATGCTTGCCCAGTTTCTTTCTCTAGCCCGGCATAAATAGCTTTCAGTAAGGGGTCGGGGATAGCCAACAGGCGATCGCCCCGGCGATTTTCTAATAACCCTAACTCTGTTGAACCACGCACATATAGATCTTGAGCGAAATAATTGCCCGGTAACCGACCATCAATCAGCAAATCTGCAACTGAAACCATCGCTGAGTTCCCTCGTACATCATCAGAAGACACATCAAAAGACACATCAAAAGGCCTGGATACCGACCTCAGGAGAAGCCGTAATCAACGCTTCGACCTGGGCTAATCCCGGCTTTAGGAGATGCAACTGAGCAGGGGTTAACACCCGCCCTAACTGCTGATCGAGGAGTTGAAAAAGCTGTCGATCCAGGGCTTGGGTATCGTGGCTATTGACAATATCCGGCAGCCAGCCCTTTAAGCGCTGCTCTAGGAACTGGCTGTCGTCTAGCAGCATGGCCATAGCAATGTGACGCATCACCATCAAGCCATGGCGCAGGCTTTGCTCTAGCTTGGCAGCGGGAGCCTGAGCGTGTTGCTGGAGCGCATTAGCAATGGGCTGCATAATAGCGATCTCCTGGTCGCGCAGAATGCGATAGACCGCCAAGCGCTCTGGGATGGAGCTGACATACTGGCTCAGGGTGGTTAGCTCACTGGGCTCCAGATAGCTCTGCCCGGAGCTATTGACTAAACTATCTAGTTTAAAGGTCATGATCTGTCCTTAGGGTTGCCTTAGGGTGTAAAGAACTAGGCTGGCGACCGGATCGTTACTGAGTCGAGGGCGGTTAGCCAAAGAGGCTGGAGATGTCATCCAGGGTGAGATCTGAGCTGGTAGGAGTAGCAGTCTGTTGAGCCGCCATTGGTGCAATCGGTGCACCGATGGTAGGCTGTCCCTCCCAGGGAAAGGACTCAAAAAACTGGCTTACCGTGGCGTTGAGAGGCGCGTCAGTGTTTAGTTGAGCTGCTGTCGGTTGACCGGGTGTTGCATGGGGTTGGGTGCCGCTCCAGCTAAACCCGGCAAAAAAGCTCTGGACGGTTTCCTGCCGCCAGGGTAGCGTAGCAGGATTAGAGACGGCATCCAGGGTAAGGTAGCTCATACACCGCCCTCCCCGGCCCGCAGGCGTTTTTCAATATCGCGGGCATTGGCACCTTCATTCATCCAAAAGGCTGCTGCATCAATGCGTTCGCGCCCACCCAGGAGAAACTTACAGTAGGTTTCTCCCATGGAATAGCACTGGATTTCAATACAGCTCAGTTGCTTACGCACCATTTCAGTAAAGAAGCCTGCAAACAGCCCGGCATAGAGGTGGCAGACGGGTTTGCCAATATCCCCCAGAGTGCGGGCTACGGCAGAGTCAAAAAGATTAATGAACATAAAGCCCTGTTTGCGATCGCTCATGTCCACCTCCCAACGTCCCCACCCCTGGGCAATAAAGGGCCACCACCAGGTTTCTAGCAAAAACATCAGGTTGGCACGGCGCGGGCTCATAGCAAACTCTTTTTCAAACCAGTTTTCAAAGAGCAGCGAGTCGATTTTGCCCCACTCCAGACCAACGGTATACATAATGGCAGCGGAGGCATCCCCCACTTCTTCCTGCAAACCTTCTAAGAGGCCGATAATGAAGTCTTCACTGGTTAAGACATTGCGAGTGTCATTCCAGTCGGTGATGGTACCCGACTCGCTATTAAATTGAAAGAAGTCTTTGAGGGCGTAGTGATTGTGCTTTTTAGGAAACTTTTGATGCAGACGGTGGGCTGTCTCTGGGGTCATAACCATGGTCTAACGAGTCTTGACAGACTGTGCTGGCGGATAGGTGTAATATGCCCAGCCCGATCTGAAATTAACGGGTAATTGAATTATTTAATCAAGCGTTAAGTAGATAAGCTTAGTGACTTGCAGGCCATATTAGCGGCGGCGTACCGCATCAACGCCCTACGAAACAATACGTTACGGCTACGCTTAACAACCCCTTACAACACGATTTATTGGGTCTACTTATTGGGTCTACCTAGTAAATGTGGCCAACGACTGTGGACAATCTAAGGGTGGGTCGCTATGGAGAGGTAGACCTAGCCACCGGATTGAATAGATGTGTGCGCCAAGACCCTAGCTTGATCAGGCAACGAAGAAGCCGGATCCGAGAATTCCTCGCAATAAAACTTAAACCTGAGTCTACCGCGAGACCCTGGCAGTCGTAGTAATCTGGTCAACATGGAAGTCAACCCTATCAGGGTTCTAGGCTGGGTGTTGCCGTAGCGGCGAGAACTAGCCATGGCCTGGGAACAGATAGATTGTCATAAATATTTGATTTTCAAGAGGGCATTATTCATGGTTCAACGTGGTTCTAAGGTTCGAGTTCTTCGTAAAGAGTCATACTGGTACCGGGATGTGGGCACCGTTGCCACCATTGACCAGAGCGGCATTAAGTACCCTGCGGTAGTACGCTTTGAAAAAGTGAACTACTCTGGCATCAACACCAACAACTTCGCCCTGTCTGAGCTGGAAGAAGTGGAAGCCCCTAAGGGTAAATAATTTTCTTCCTAGTTCAAGCATTGCGTTCTTAATCAGTGGGTTTTCCTTGCCCTTGCGGCCTGTGACCCAGCCCTGTGGATGGCAACTCTGCCTGAATGGGGATGTGGTCAACGGTGGCAAGGGTTTTTAGCTTTAATAGGCTTAGCGCTTTCTCAGAGTCTTGAACCGTTGTGCCAGAACTGCCTGAAGTTGAAACCGTGCGTCGGGGGCTAAATAGAGTTACGTTAAACCGACCCATTGCCGGAGGGGAGGTGCTGCTGGCTCGCACCATCGCTTATCCGGCAACAGTGGATGACTTTTGGGCTGGGCTCACGGGTGCTGTGCTCCAAACCTGGGAGCGGCGAGGCAAGTACCTACTGGGAAATCTGCTTTACCCCAGCGGAGAAACCGCCGGACACCTGGGAGTGCACCTGCGGATGACCGGGCAACTGTTGTGGGTAGATCCAACCCTGCCCGTAGTGCCCCACTGTCGGGTGCGTATTTTTATGGCGGGTGATCGCGAGCTCCGGTATATTGATCAGCGCACCTTTGGTCGGCTTTGGTGGGTGCCTCCCGATCAGCCTCCTGCGGCGGTAATCACAGGCCTGCAGGCCCTAGGGCCAGAGCCCTTTGATGAGGCGTTTTCAGTGGCTTACCTGCGGCAACGGTTGGCCCGTAGCCAACGCCCCATTAAGAATGCCTTGCTCGATCAAACGCTGGTGGCTGGAATTGGCAATATCTATGCAGACGAAGCCCTGTTTTTGAGTGGTATTCGCCCGACCACACTCTCTACTCGACTAGGCCCTCAGCGGTTAGGTAAGCTCCACAACGCTATCCAAGAAGTCCTCACAACTAGCATTGAGTCGGGGGGGACAACCTTTAGCGACTACCGCGATATCTACGGCGTAAACGGCAACTACGGCGGCGTAGCCTGGGTCTATGATCGGGAAGGCCAGCCCTGCCGGATCTGTCAGTCGCCCATTCGGCGGTTGAAATTGGCGGGGAGATCGGCCCACTACTGCCCCTGCTGCCAGCGGTGAAGAGCTCCCAACGACTCCCCAGCACCGTACAATCAGAAACGTAGGCAAGCAATAGAAGTGAGGAAACGCTATGGCGGCTGCTCTCAAACGTGGCGATTTAGTTCGAGCTGTGCGCGAAACCTTAACCAACAGTCTGGAAGCCCAGGCTAGCGATCCTCGGTTTCCCCCCTACCTGTTTGAAACTAAGGGTGAAATTGTTGATCTCAAAGAGGACTACGCCCTGGTCAAGTTTGGTCACGTGCCAACCCCCAATATCTGGCTCCGCCTCGATCAGCTAAAAAAGTTTTAGGGCCAACACCTTTGGGCGCTTTGGCCCAGGACGACCAGAGCGCCCCATCCCTGACCTGATGCGCCAACCCTGGTTAATAGGAGTGCTGCGATGGATGAATCCATGTCCCAAAGCCTACTCAAAAGTAGCCTGCTCAACCGTTTAGCCATTAATCTCGATACCGCCGAAGAATTTGGGCCAGTTACTGACCTATGGGTGAACGGACGGACGCATCAGGTCAGTGGTTTGGGCTGTAGGAGTGGGCTATTAGGGCGGCAGAATCGGCGGTTCTTGTGGTCTCAGGTGGCGTCCATTGGCCGGGATGGGGTGATCATTAGAGCCGGTGCCCAGGTAGACACCAACCAAGACCCACTGCAAGGCTGTTTACCCTTGGCCGAGCTAGAGCTGTGGTCTGATCATGGTGAGCGAGTGGGCTACGTGACGGACTATCGCTTTGAGCTAACCACGGGCAACATTCTGCAATACCAGTTTGTAGCTGACTCTTCCAGCGTTCTAGAGCCAGGGTTGTATGCTATTTCGCCAATTGCTATTATCAGCACTGGCCGTCGCCGCATGATGGCTGAAACTGAACAACTACTCACCGCAACCCAACTCGACCTCGAAACCCTTCCCCCGCCAAGCACCACGGCTAGGCCCAGGTCTAATCCTTGGCCGCGAGACCAATGGCCTGACCCTAAGAGCAGTTGGAACACAGCCAGACAAACTGGCCGTCAAACTCGTGAACAGGTTGTTGAGCAGTTGGGAGAACACCGTCAACGGCTTCAGGCTAATGCCCAAGGCCAGTTAGGGCGCTTATTTAGCGACGTCAAAAAACGCACTCGCCATCTCCGCTATCAGCTACGAGAAACCGTAACCGACGTAACCGCCGGTCTACCATCTCGCTCACCGCTTCAGGATGACACCATGCCTACCATCGATGTAAACGCCATGGAATCATGGGCCGATGAAGACAACCTGAAAACCTAGGGTAACAGTCTAGACACTCGGTTTGACGAACACGCTAGCCCCTCATTTCCTGTAGACTCAACTACCGGCAAAGGGGCGAGAAACCGCGTCCTCACCTCCATCATCGCGTCGCTCATCAAAGACGGCCCGCAGTACTACCCTAAGTGCGACTAGATCGGGCTGAGCGTTTAGACCACCACAGCAAAGCACCATATACCACAACAAGGTAGGCAACCGAAAGAATTGGAATGATTAGGGACAGGTTGGTGGCCATGACAACTTAGCAGCGATTAAGGGCGAACATGAAGCAGAAGAAAGGCACTGAGAGTGCCGAACCAATACAGCTATAAACTGTAGAGCCCGATTCCCATGGCGTCAGGAATCAGGTAATAAATCTGAAGTTCAAACCGGATAAACCCACTGGCACCACCTGTCTCTCACAAGGAGAAATCAGAGCCGTTGGGCTCACCCATAAAACGTTCAGGAACTGAGGCAGCCAAAATCAACCGAATGGAAGATTTAGAAACCTTGGCTACTTTTTAAGAAAGCTCTTGATTAATATCGTAACATGCTGCCTCCTGATTGTGAGAGAAGAAAAATAATTAGTGCTAGAAAAATTTGGGCCTCGGCAAGCTATTCCGCTACGGGCAGGAGCACCGCTCAAAGCCTCTAAAATGGGCTTCTAACGCTGCTGACGGCGATCTTCTGGACTGGGTGTAGAGCCAGGGTGACCGAGCTATTGCTGTGGAAAAACCAGGTCGTCACCGTCACTTGCTCTAGGGTTAGCTTAGAATAACGGTAGGCTATGTAAAAATTCGTAACTTTAACCGCTTCTGTCGGTAGTCCATGACTTCAGTAACTTCCCTTTTCGCGCCGGTTGAGACCGATCTTGACCTGTTAACCCAAAATTTGAAGGGCCTGGTAGGGGCACGGCATCCAATTCTCTCTGCTGCGGCTGAGCATTTGTTTGGCGCTGGAGGCAAGCGAATTCGACCCGCCATTGTGCTACTGCTGGCCAAAGCTACTATGACGGGGCAGGACATTACCCCTAAACATCGCCGTCTGGCCGAAATTACTGAAATGATCCATACGGCCAGCCTAGTTCACGATGATGTTGTTGATGAAGCCAGTGTGCGGCGGGGGGTGCCGACGGTACACAGCAGCTTTGGCAACCGAGTGGCGGTTTTAGCTGGCGACTTTTTGTTTGCGCAATCGTCTTGGTACCTGGCCAATCTGGATAATCTAAGGGTAGTTAAGCTGCTGTCTCAGGTGATTATGGACCTGGCGGAGGGGGAAATCCAGCAGGGGTTAAACCGCTTTGATACTAGCCTATCCATAGAGGCTTATCTGGAAAAAAGCTATTTCAAAACAGCTTCTCTGCTAGCCAACAGTGCTAAGGCCGTCGGTGTGCTGAGTGAGCTGCCCGAAGCTATGATTACTGACCTCTACGGCTATGGTCGTCACCTTGGGCTAGCCTTTCAAATTGTGGACGATATTTTGGACTTTACCAGTTCCGATGAGGTGCTAGGTAAACCCGCAGGTTCTGATCTAAAGAGCGGCAACCTGACGGCCCCGGTGCTTTATGCCATGGAGGAGCATCCCTTTCTGACCACCCTGATTGAACGAGAATTTTCTGAAGCTGGAGACTTTGATCAGGCGATTCATCTAATTGAACAAAGCCGCGGGTTGCCGCGATCTCGAGACCTGGCCGCCAGCGAGGCTAGGGCTGCTGTCGCTTGCTTACAGACGTTACCACCCTCTGCGGCTCAGCAAGCTCTTCACGACATGGCTGACTACGTGCTGCGGCGAGTGTTCTGACCCTCATCTGCGAACCAGCCAGATTGCTGGTCGCCAGGGTTGTAAGCGCCGGTTTTGCGCTATTGTGGCCCATACAGCGTTTCTTTGCGGCGCGAGGTCGGTCTATGGCCTGGAAAGCCAAGTTTCATGGCGACCCACTTACCTCACTAGCGTCAGCAACGCTGTAGCTTGATGTTCTCCTGAGCCTTGGTGCTATGGCTCCTACGGTAATTTGCTTAGGCGAAGCCCTGATTGATCGAATTTTTGACCGCTACGATGGCGATCATCCTGAGATGCCGTTTTGGGTTGATTATCCCGGTGGGGCACCGGCCAACGTAGCAGCAGCTTTGGCTAAGTTAGGAACTGCTACCGGCTTTATCGGTTGTTTAGGGGAGGATGCCCAGGGCGACAGCCTGCTCTCGGTGCTGACCCAGGCAGGAGTAGACTGCTCTGGCGTACAGCGCTCGTCCCTGGCCCCGACGCGCGTGGTGCTGGTGCGGCGCGATGCCCAGGGCGAGCGATCCTTTGTGGGTTTTAGCCAGCCTGACCCCGCTCACTTTGCAGATGCTTACCTGGATGCCGCTCATCTCTCTCCTAACAGGTTTGCAACCGCCGACTACTTAGTCATGGGTACCCTGGGCCTGGCTTATCCCCCCATGCGTCAGAGCCTTCATCAAGCCCTAGCCTGGGCCAAGGAGTATGCCCTCACCACGGTTATGGATTTAAACTGGCGACCCGGCTTTTGGCCCCACCCCCAGCTAGCGCCGGGCTTGATGCGTGAGGTCTTAACGCAGGTCAACATCCTAAAACTCGACCAGGGGGAAGCCCAATGGCTGTTTCAAACGGCCAAAGCCGAGAGCATCCGACACTTGCTACCCCAGGTTAGGATGGTGCTGGTAACCGCTGGGGAGGCTGGTTGTGACTATGCTACGGCCCACCTTCAGGGTTATGTGCCAGCCTTTCCGGTAGATTGTGAGGATACGACTGGCGCAGGAGACAGCTTTCTGGCTGGTTTTGTGCATCAGCTCTGTACCCATGGACTGGAGATCCTGGAGCAGCCAGACTTACTCAAAGCGGCTGTGCAGTACGCCAGTGCCGCAGGGGCGTTAACCACTACTCAAGCCGGGGCTATGGCCGCTCAGCCCAATGCCAAAACCGTGGAAGCGTTTTTGTATTTGCATCAGCGATGACCATACTGCACCTATACCGAGGGCACCCTATGGGACAGGAAATCGAGCGCAAATTCTTGGTCATTAACGAAAGCTGGCGGGCGGGTGCCACGGGGGTGGCCATTCGCCAGGGCTACATCCCCACCCTGGATGCCCGCACGGTGCGGATAAGGGTCTTGGGTGACCAGGGCTACATTACCCTGAAAGGCCCAGCCGTGGGAATAGTGCGCCCGGAATTTGAATATCCCATCCCTCTAACCGATGCCGAAACAATTTTAGAGACACTCTGCGCCCCACCCTTAATCGAAAAGTATCGCTACCGCATTGCGGCGGGCGAGGTGGTTTGGGAGGTAGACGAATTTTTTGGGGCCAACCAGGGATTGATCCTGGCGGAGGTGGAATTGACAGCGGCGGATCAGGAGATTGATTTACCAGACTGGGTAGGTCTAGACGTGACTCAGGATTTACGTTACGCAAATTCCAACCTGGCCCGCCACCCCTTCAGCCAGTGGCCAACTGAGCCTGGTTCTCCATCAAGCTAGGCCTTTGCAGAGGCATAGTGCCGTCCTCGCCACTGGGTAGGGCGTCGCCAGGCCGATAGCCCAATCCGGGCTACGGCAGCCCCATCGGCCAGGGGCGATAGCCAGAAAGCCCAACTGCCTGACGCGCCAGCCAAATCATAGGCAGAGGCAATGGCGATTTGCATGGCTATCCGGATCAGCAGCAACCCCCCATTCAGACCCAGCAAAAGTTGCGGAAACAGTGACCATTCCCCTAAACCCAGCCCCTTGATACTCAACCCTAGGGGCACGATAAACCACGGCAGCCCCTGTATCAGGGCTAAAAACGCCACATCCCACCAGGTTTGGGCTGGGGCAGCAGCATCCTTTAAGTCGAGGGAGCGGCCCCACTCACGCCAGGTTTCTGCAACGCCTTCGTACATGCGCACACGCAGCACTTGGCTGCCATCCCAAAATCCCACCTTAGCGCCCTGGGCAGCGGCACAACGGGCAAGGGTGACATCGTCGCAAAAGGAGTTGCGAGCCGCCTGGTAGCCATCTAGGTTAACCAGCAGCGATCGCCGCACCATAAAGCACTGACCATTGGCCATGACCCGCTCAGGGGCCGCAGTCTCACTACCCGCTGGGCCAAAGCGATACACCAGGGTAATCAGGAGAGCAGGTTGCAGCCAAAATTCCCCCGCTGTTTTAAGAATAAAGCGCGGCGCTAGGGAAACCAGATCGTAACCACCCTGCTCCATAGCCCCAGCCAGGGCAGATACCAACCCTGGCCGGGGCTGGGTATCGGCATCAACCCCCAGGATCCAGGTACTAGCCGGAGAGGTGTGACGGAATCCATAATCCAAAGCCCAGGGCCGACCGACCCAGTTGGGAGGCAGGGGGTCATCTGCCAGGAGACGAATCCGCGGATCATACTGCTGATAGTCAAGTACTAAATCCTGCGTACCATCCGTAGAGCGGCTATCTACCACCAACACCTCGCGCACCTCATACCCCTGACGAGCTAGCCCCTCCAGACAGGGCCGCAACCGATGGGCTTCATTGAGCGTGGGTACCACCACCGACACTGACCCCAGTTGAGCCAAGGTAGCGGCCTGGGGCTGCAAAGGCGGCTTTCTAAACGGCCCTAGCACTAGGCGGGAAAGCAGCACAGCCACCATTGGCAATTGCAGAACCAGCAGCAGCAGGGCAATACCACTCAACCACGGCCAGGCAGACACCGTATCCGTTAGCCACACCATCCCCCTGACCACTATTTAAGAACGACCTTGGCTGTCGTCAGGGGCGATTCCATTGACTGGCCCAACAGCCCAGCCTGGTTCACAGCCAGACTAGCACCCTGCTGATTAGCCGTTCGCCAGCAGAGCAAAGCCGGTATCAGCCCCGTGACCAAACCCATAACAATAGGAACGTAAAACCCGGCGGCCAAACTCATCACCAGGGCAAAGACGAAATTGGCGACATAAACTACCAGGGGTAAGGTGACCGATTGGGGCTGGTCAGGCAAAAGCCGAAATCGATGCCAGATGACCATTCCTAAGGCCATAAACACAGCCCCCGTGCCCAGCCAACCGGCAAAGTTTTGATAGGGCATACCGAAAAACGCACCGGGCTGATGCCAGTACCAGAACGGTAAGGCAGTTTGGCTCATAGCCGGATCCAAAACAAAGTCCCAGGAGGTCAGCAGCACAGAACCAAGCAAAATGGAGCCCACAGCCCGCAGCCAGCCAAAGTTAGGCCGAGGCAGGCCGGGCGCAGAATAGGCACTCAAGCCGCTGCGCGCCAGCAGCAGGGAAGACAGGCCCAGATAGAACCAGGAAAGCGGAATAGTAAACGGAACTAACCCGGCCACCTTATAGCCCAAACCGTTGAGATAGCTGTAATGGCCAAAGGGGAAGCCAGTGCCAGTACCCAACAACTCGCTGGATAGGGAAATGCCCACAGCAGCAACCGCAAAGGTAGCTACAGCTTTAAATCCCAGGGTGCGATACCCGTACAGCGCGACGGCGATCGTCCCCAGCAGAATATAGCCAACGCCGCCACCGGCCATACTCCACTGAAATAGAGTTTGCCCAGCAGGCAGGTAAGCCAAAATCCCAGGATGAGGAACGACCCAGAGTAAACCTGCCAAGCCGAAAGCCATGGCTATCAAATGTCCGTACAGACAGAACCGTTCAATGGTCAAAAGTTGTCGCATGGTGAAACCTAGATACCGCTTGCAGGGAAAATGCCATAGCGCCGCCGCCTTTGTCAGAATACCGCCGGACGCCTAACTAAAACTGGAAGAGGCCATTGATGAAATCGTGCCTCAAATCATAAGTTTTGTAAACGGCTGCGCCAGGGAAATCCTAATTTCAGTTCAGGCTGGAGCAAGACGGGGAAGAGTCTATTATCAGCCTCGGCGGGCGTTTTAAGGCACAGGCACCTTGGCCCCAGGGGACTGAGATGTGTAAATTTGGAAAACCGGCTAAGATAAGCCTATAACGTCTGATTCTTACCCCATGGCGCGCATGACTCCAGCCAGCCCTACGCTAACAGTGCGGCCATTGCAGTATCGCGACTTAGACGATCTAAAGCAGTGGTTACCGGAGGATCTCGACGCTGGTGACAGCAGTCAATCCTCCGCCATGGTGGTGTCATGGCTTGACCACCAGCGCCGTTGGTATGCTCCGCTAAAGCTGCTGAGCTGGTTTCCGCGGCCTGTGCCCCAGGGGTCATTGACCTTTGTGGCCGAGCGCCAGGGTTGCCTGGTAGGGTTCATTCAAGTGGCTCCCTTTAATCGTACGCGCAGCACCTGGAAGGTAGAGCAGGTGGTGGTTAACCGAGCGGTGGCCGCCAGACTGATGATTACCGGCTTTATGGATGTCGGGTCACGGCTGCTGCGTCACTGCTTTGAGGTGGTTTGGGAAGCCCGCACCTGGATGCTGGAAGTCAACGTTACCCACAAGACGGCACTGGCGCTCTATCGCTTCAACGGCTTTCAACCTCTAGCTCAGATGACCTACTGGTCACTCCTGCCTGAGCAGATTATGACCTTAGCCCAGCGCGATCCTGACCTGCCTAACCTGTTGCCAATTAGCAACGCTGATGCTCAACTGCTCTACCAATTGAACACGGCTTCAATGCCGCCCCTAGTGCGGCAGGTGTTCGACCATCAGATTCAAGACTTTAAGGTAGGTCTGATGGGCACGGCCTCGGCCACTGTTGATCGCCTAGTCAACCAGTTAGAAACAGTTAGCGCCTATGTGTTTGAGCAGCAGCGCAAAGCCGCCATTGGTCAGTTTCAGCTCACCATTTGTCGGGATGGTCGCCAACCCCATCGCGCTGACCTGACCGTGCATCCGGCCTATACCTGGCTTTACCCAGAGCTGATGATTCAGATGGCCAAGATTTTGCAGCCCTTTCCTACTCAGGCGTTGCAGTTGACCTCCTTTGACTACCAGCCTGAGCGAGAGGAATGTCTGACTCAAATGAAGGCCGTGCCTGAATGCCATACGCTGCTGATGTCGCGCTCCGTTTGGCACAAGGTGCGAGAGTCTAAACCGATTTCCCTGGAAGGGCTTCAGCTCTCGGATGTGTTAACCGGGTTACAGCCGTCTGGCAAGCCCGTGCCTAGCCGTATGGCCTGGATGGTTGACGCTAGCCTGGCCGGGAAGTCTCCCCGCTCTCTAAATCCTCGCTCTCTAAAAACAAGAGAACCAGGCAGCGGAGACTGCTCGGCGGTGGATCCTGAGGGCTAAACTATACTGGGTTTGCCAACCCCTAACGCCCTGGGTTCTAAGCATCGACGCTGTCATGGTAGAAAGTAACCAACCGGTGAAGGCAACCCTAAAGCTGCGTTAGGAGTCAAGGGCTTGGCCACTGAGATTTCAGCATTGGGTTTGGACATTGGCCGCAAGCGCATTGGCGTAGCCGGGTGCGATCGCACCGGTTTGGTAGCAGCGGGCCTCATGACCCTTGAACACCAATCCTTTGCTCAGATAGTTGAAGTGCTGGCCGACCTGGTGCAATCTCGCCAGGTTGAGGTATTGGTGGTGGGTATACCCCTAACCATGACTGGGGAAGAGGGATACCAGGCCCGACAGACACGGCACCTGGCAGAGCGACTATCCCAGGCGCTGAAACGCCCGGTCGTCTATGTCGATGAACGCTTTACCTCCCTGGAAGCCGAAGATCTAATCCGCACCGAGGGGCGATCGCTCAGCCGGGATAAAGGCTTAATTGATCGAAAAGCCGCCGCCATTATTCTGCAACGCTGGCTAGATGAACGACGAAGGACGGAACAGGATGGGATATCCTGATAACACTGCCAACCCTGACAGTGCTTACCTTCGTTAGATAGCTGTAGATAGAGTAGCCTCCATGGCGGAAGATACCCAATCCTTTGAAGAATCAGCCGTAGTGCTCACCGATGAAGCCGGGCGGTTTTTGCCTTGCCAGGTTGAGCAGCGCTTTGACCTTAACAACCAAGAGTATTTGCTGTTGTTACCTATTGATGCCCCCATCGAAATTTTTGTCTGGCATCAGGATGACGCTGAAGATGACGTGCTCATGGACATTGAGGACGACGAAATCGATCAAATCTTTTTGACGGCCAAGGCCGTTTTGGCAGAACAAAACCTGGTGTTGCAGCGTTCCGCTATTACCCTAACGGCAGCGGGCGAACTACCAGACGTTGAAGAAGACCACTGCCTCACGCTAGAACTCGACGAAGTCGATGAAACCGGTGCTCCCATGACCGAAGACTTTCAAATTCTGGCGACCTGCTTTTATGAAGATGAGGAATACACCCTATGTACACCTCTAGAGCCCTTGCTGATTTTTGCCCACCGCACCAGTAGTGGCAGCTTAGAGATTGTAACGCCAGAGGAATTCCAAGAAATTCGCGGGGGGCTAGAGGAAAAGCTCTTTGACTTGCTGGAATAGCGTTCTCCAATGGCATGCATCGGCATGACGACGACGACCATGACGACGACTACAATGATCACGATTGCATCCCCTCGGCTATACGACTATGGCTAAAGGTTCAAGATGGGTTCGCTGGTTCTTTTTGGGCTTGCTGGTGCCCGCAGCGGCTGGGATGGCAGCCTGGCAGGGCTGGGCCTGGTGGAGTTGGGCTACAGGGCCCGCCAAAGCCGGGGAGCCCACCGCCGACCAAACGGTTCAAATTCAGATTCCGCCTGGCACATCGGGGCAGCAAATTGGCCAGGATTTAGAAGCGGCTGGGTTAATTCGCTCGCCCTTGGCCTGGAAACTGTGGTCTCGCTGGCAGGCTAGACAATCCCCTGGCGGCGGCTTCCAGGCCGGTACCTACGCCCTGACCCCGACCAGCTCCATGACGGAAATCGCCAATACGATTTGGACTGGGCAGGTTATTCAAACCTCATTTACGATTCCAGAGGGCTGGAACCGTAAACAAATGGCCGCTTACTTCGAGCAGGAGGGGTTTTTCCCTGCCGCTGACTTTTTAGCAGCTACTGAGCAGATCCCTCGCCAGGATTATCCCTGGCTGCCCAACGGCATTCCCCACTTAGAAGGTTTTTTGTTCCCCGATACCTACCAGTTGCCCGCAGAGGGCATCACGGCTGAGCAGGTGAGGAACATGATGCTGGCCCAGTTTGAGGCGACTGCCCTCCCCATCCATCAGCAAGCCACCACTGACCTATCGCTGCTCGACTGGGTGACCCTGAGCAGCATTGTGGAAAAAGAAGCCGTTATCCCCGATGAACGGGGAGTAATTGCCGGGGTATTTACCAATCGTTTACAACAAAACATTCCCCTGGGGGCTGACCCCACCGTGGAATATGGTCTGGGCATTACCCAAACCCCAGAGCAGCCCCTCACTTGGGCGCAGGTGGAGACTCCTTCGCCCTACAATACCTACATCAACCCAGGGTTACCGCCAACTCCCATTGCCAGCCCAGGCCAAGCCAGCCTGGCAGCGGCCCTGGCTCCCGAAGCCACCGACTATCTCTTCTTTGTCGCCCGCTATGACGGCACGCACGTCTTCAGCCGCACCCTCGATGAACACGAGGCGGCTAAGAATGCCATTCGGGAGACGTTTAATAATTAAGGTGCCGGGTGGCAGGTTGCCGATCTCGGGTAGTACGTAGCCCATAGCGAGGAGGAGGAGGGCAGTAGGGTGTAGTGCTCTGGCCTTGTACTGTCAATCTTGTCCCTTACACCGTGCATTGATTCATAGACGGTATCAAGTTACGCTAGTTGTGTTGATATCGTTCACCGCCAACTGTACGCGCCCTGGTCTCTCTATGGTTCTATCCAGACTGTTGCAGCCTGATTTAGTGTTGGGGGGCAGCATTTTAGAGCTGTCGCCTGCGCTACTGAAGCGCTACAACCTGAAAGGGTTGATTCTGGATGTGGATGATACCCTGGTGCCCCTCTATCAGGCTGAAACCAGCCCGGCCCTGGCTGGATGGATGGGGAAGATGAAGGAGGTGGGGCAGATTTGGCTGGTGAGCAACAACGTCAATACCCACCGCATTCGGCGCATTGCTGACCCGCTGCAAGTTCCCTACCTGACCAGCGCTGGCAAGCCCTCTCGGCGCAAGCTCAAGCAGGCGCTCAACGCCATGGATTTGCCTGCTGAGCAGGTGGCCATGGTCGGAGATCGCCTATTTACAGACATTTTGGCAGGCAACCGCCTGGGGTTGTTTACAATTCTGGTAGAACCTATGCCCGCCCTAAGGCCCCAGAAAGTGCAACGGTTTCCCCTGCGGCTTCTTGAGTTTTCTATTTCTCAGTCCCTGGGGGTGACCCTCAGCCGTTCAGTGTCAGACTCTAGCCCTAACCCCTAGGCGATTAGGCGATAGCGCGAGAGGAAGAGCCTGGGAATGGGTATTTTGGCTGAACAGGCCATGATCTGACTTGGCGGGCGCAACGAAACTCAACAATTCGGCAACACAGCTTAAGATGGGCTCAATTAAATTCATCCTGGGAAACATAAAGAAAAGATTACGGTTTCCCACCCCTCCCTAAATTGCCCCGATAATTGAGAAAGATAAATAAAGGTCACACCTAATAAAGACCTTTCAGTTTAATAGATCCAATTTTGGGTGTCGGTTGCAGGT
>CAYUBC010000005.1:0-1038 GCA_964442885.1 uncultured bacterium
AAATATCCGCCTATGCTGTCGTGTCAAGCTGTTCTTCCGGGCAGCTTACGTCCAAACTTAACCTGTTGGCGGCATCGGCAGGTGTTAGAGCACCTACCGATACCTGACCCACCGCGACTGGCAACAGCAGTCGGGGGGCTTTGGTGATGATACCCTAGCCACCCTGAATGACAACCTGTGCGAGGGGTGGCCAAGGGTTTAGGTTTGGGATTTCCTACTACACAAGGGAGTTCAAACCATGTTCCAAAGTCCTGATTCGGGCGCGCCAGCGTCCCCAATTGCGTCTTCTACCCAAGCCCCACACCGCGAGGAGGTACGCCATATTTTGATTGGCCCGGCCCCAGCGGTGGAGCGCACCATCCGCATTCTGCACGTAATGGGCTATGCCGAGCCTAACGACTGGAGCAAGCCCATCCCCCTGGATGAGGGGAGTGCCTCGGCAGCCTTTACGGCCCTGTTTGGAGTGCGCCCTGGGGAAGTGCTGCGCGTCCTTACCAAGCACCTGCTAATGGAGTAGGGCGGGGCAACCCTGAGGCTAGTAGCCGGGGTTGCTAAAAGACCGGCAGGGATTGTATGCCTGCCGGTCTAAGGCGTGTGCTAACGATGTTGCCCCTAACCCCTGGCTTAACGAGCGTTCTGCGCCACAAAGGGTTTATGGGCAAAGAAATCGCCAATTAGGTAAAGGGAGCCGCAGAGCACCTTGAGGGAGGCTGAGGTGGTGGTGGTTGCCTCCAGCCCCTCCGCCAAGGAGGAATGTACTAGGCACTCTGCCAGCTCAGGGCAGACGGTCTGGGCGATCGCCCCCAAGTCTGCCGGTGCTGCCGATAGATGCCCCGGCACGGGCACCAGGTGTAGGCGATCGCCCGGTCGCAGTAGAGCTTCAAACACCTCTCGATGGTCCTTGGTGGAAAGCATCCCCATCAACCACAGCACCGATGGCGTCACCGATGGAACATGCTCAGAGGCTCCCCTGGTCTGGGCCGAGGGGGTGGGGGAGCTAGCCGCCAGCCAGCTATCCACATAGCGCCGCAGCATCTC
>CAYUBC010000005.1:1048-26663 GCA_964442885.1 uncultured bacterium
GGCGGCAGCGGGGTTGTGGGCACCATCAATCAGCAGGGGATGGGTGCTTCCATCGGCATCGAGCCAGTGGCCCCACTGCAACCGCCCCGGCCATTGCGCCTGGGCTATGCCTCGGATAATTGCTGTATCGGGAAGCGCCCATCCCATCTGGCGGAGTTGCTGGCAGGTAGCGATGGCTAGAGCCGAGTTTATCAGCTGGTGCTCGCCGGGAAAGGGCAGAGTGTAAGCCAACGGCCTCCCATTCAAGCTATAGACGGCCTTCCCGTCTGCCTGTAACACCGCTGGCGCTGGCCACTGGTGGGGGCAACCCAGTAACCTTAGCTGCGCCGTAACCACGGCCTCGGCCTCTGGTGGTAGCGGCCCAATCACCGCAGGCCGACCTGGTTTGAGAATCCCGGCTTTTTCCCTGGCAATATCTGCCAGGGTGGGGCCAAGGCGCTGCCAATGCTCCCGGCTGAGGGAGGTAATTACGCTAACCAAGGGATCGTCTACAACGTTAGTGGCATCTAGCCGCCCACCCAAACCGACTTCCATCACGGCCACATCCACCGCCATGTCGGCAAAGTGCAGCCAGGCCGCTGCTGTGAACACTTCAAACTGGGTTGGGGAGGGCTGTTCAGGGTCAATAGTTGCCACAACCTGCCGCAGCCGTTGGAGTAGGTCGTGGGCCTCAATGGGCGTTTCATTAATGCATATCCGCTCTCGCCAACTGATTAGATGGGGCGAGGTGTAGCGTCCGACGCGGTAGCCAGCCTCCGCCAATATTGAGGACAGATAGGCACACACCGACCCCTTGCCGTTGCTCCCGGCGACGTGAACAATGGGGACGCGCTGCTGAGGGTTGCCCAATCGGTTAAGCAGATGGTTGATGCGATCAAGCCCTAAATCAACCCCAAACCGACCCAAACTGGAGAGTAGAACATCGATGTCAGCCTCATCTTTTGAGGATTGTTCGTGAGGTGAGGATTGTTCTTGATGCGTTTTTGCGGGAGAAATGTTGTGGTTTGAGGGTTGAATTGCCATCGCCTGAGGTTGGGCTGCTAGTATCGGGTTGATCTGGGTGTTGATTTGGGTGGTGACGTTTTAAGGGCTATTCAGCACAGGTTATTCAGCGCAGGTCATTTAGCGCAAAAGGACGCAGCTTAGCGCTGCGTCCTTTTAACGGCGAGAATGAACGGCGAGAATCGTAGGGGTATAATCTACACGGCTTCGGTGTTCTTCTCCCCAGTGCGGATGCGGATAATTTCATCCACGGGGCTAACGAAAATTTTGCCGTCGCCAATTTCCCCAGTCCGAGCCGCAGAAATAATCTTATCGACGACTGTATCGACCTGGGCCTCTTCAACCACAATCTCAATTTTGAGCTTTTGCAAAAACTCAACGGTGTATTCAGAGCCCCGGTAGCGCTCGGTCTGGCCCTTTTGACGACCAAAGCCTCGCACCTCTGACACTGTCATGCCAACAATGCCCGCATTAACCAGGGCAATCTTGACTTCATCAAGCTTAAAGGGGCGAATAATCGCTTCTATTTTCTTCATACCTGAACCTAAGTTGCTTTAGCGTTAACCGCTGACAATTTCAGCCGACCTATGTGTAACGAGCTTATCCCCTAGACTACTGTATCGTCAGCTACATTTGTGTAAAAACTGCCAGCGCTAACGGGGGCTTGCTCTAGCGGGAGTTATTCAACAATGGCTTCATAATCAAAAAGCCAGCCCCAAAGGCGCTGACCACAATCAGCACAATTGTAGTGGCAAGCCACAGACCGCTCAAATCAACGCTTTTTTCCTGGGGTTGGCCAGGGCGAGAGGGCTCTAGCCGCTCTTCTGTGTACAGCATCTGCGGAGGAGTGGGGGGCTGAGGGCGCTTGGCGGGTGGCTTGGCGGGTGGCTTGGCGCCTGCTTTAGCGGGGGCCTTGGCCTTAGGCTTCAGCATTTGAGTAAACTGGCTAGTTAACCCAGCCATACCCTCCTGGGCCAGTCCATCAGCTTCCGGTTCAGACGCCTGTAGGCGGGTCTGGCTGGGGGGCGCTTCTGAGCGTGGTTGCACCGCTGGCATCGCCACACCCAGCGGCATTTCAGTAGAGAACGATGGGGTAGATCGGGATGCCAGGTCAGTCAATGGGGCGCTACTTTCTACGGCCTGCTTTAACTGCGCTGCCGACTCAGCGAACTTTAGCATTTCCTGCCGGAGCACCAGGTTTTGTTGCCCCAACTGCTGGTTTTGCTGAGTTAACGACTCTACCAGGGCTTGGGTGGCCTTCAACTCGGTGGCCAATTCTCGATACACCGAAATCGGCACTGAGGGGGCTTGGCGGCTAGGCTGGGGCCAATCAGCCGGAGTGGCAGGTTGAACGGTAGGCTCGGAGGAAAAGGAGGCGTTCATAGGGGGATAGTGGCAGCTATTAACGACAGTTCGGAGGGTTTTTAATTGAATCTGC
Source organism: uncultured bacterium (assembly GCA_964442885.1). Classification (GTDB taxonomy): domain Bacteria; phylum Cyanobacteriota; class Cyanobacteriia; order Phormidesmidales; family Phormidesmidaceae; genus Nodosilinea. The sequence goes on from CAYUBC010000005.1 coordinate 3,489, forward strand.
CCAAGGGTAAAACAAATTAGCAAAATTGAACCAGTTTGGGGCAAAAATATTCCCGAAAACACTACCTCTAAAAACTAGTCCTCAGCCGCTGATGGTGATAGCTAAAGCTACCAGTAGCGTTGTCACAGCATAGCCAGCCGCTACTACCTGGGTTTCTGACCAGCCCGATAGTTCAAAGTGGTGGTGCAGGGGAGCCATCTTAAAGAAGCGCTTGCCCAGGCCGTCTGGCCCCTTGGTTGCCTTGTAGTAGGCCACCTGGATAATCACCGATAGGGTTTCTGCGAAGAACAGCAGGGTAACAATTAGCAGGGCAAACAGGTTACCGCTCAGCAGGCCCACCGCCCCCAGAGCCGCGCCCAGGGCCAGGGAGCCTGTATCTCCCATGAAGACCCGCGCCGGGTTGTGGTTATGAAGCAAAAAACCCAGGCAGGCTCCGCTCATGGCCGCACAGAAAAGCATCAGGTCTGGGTGGGTGGGGGCCGTTACAACGGCCAGGCCAAAAAAGGCGATCGCCCCAGTGCCGCCCATCAGGCCATCCAGGCCGTCCGTCAGGTTGGTGGCATTGCTTTCGGCTACCAGTACAAACCCGGCCAGGGGCCAAAATAGAAGACTCAAGGGCAACGACAGACCCAGCGGTAGGCTAACCGTGGTGATGCTTACCGGCTGAGTTTTGAGCACCCAAAAGCAGAATAAAACCGCCAAGACAATCTGTAGCGCGAGTTTAGTCTTAGGCGAAATACCTTTATTAGAGCGCTGTTGAATCACCTGCCAGTCATCCACCCAGCCAATGGCTCCGTAGCCCAGAGTAAGCGCTGAGATAGCCACCACATCCGCAGAAAACTGGCTGGCTACCAGCGCCACCAGCACCGCTATGGGAACAAAGAAAATGCCCCCCATAGTTGGGGTACCGGCTTTTTTGAGATGACCTTGGGGGCCTTCTTTACGAATAAATTGCCCGGTCTTCAGGGCTCGCAGCATCGGCACGGCCCAAAAACCTGCCAGCCCACTGGCAAGGGCGGTAACCAAAAAGGGAATAGTGATCGAACCCGTTAGCGCAAAGGCATTACCCAAGCTGGCATCAACCACCAGCGCCGCCGCACTCAACCCAACACCCAGAATCCAAAGCAGGGCCAGCCCATTCAGACTCAGTCGCCCTGATGCTAAAAACTTCGCATCCACAATGATTCCTCAATTGCGTCACACCACACACCACAGGAGTCTACTGGATGATCTCCCCGTTGACTACACCTGGCTGCAGTAAATAGTCAGGGAGTCTAAACGAATATTCTCACAATAAAGCACGAAGTTTAACAAGACTTAATGGCGAACCATCGGGCCACCGGCTTAATCGTCATCCTCCTCCAGGGCCAGATCGCTATCGTCGTCGTCCTCATCAAAGCTGTCATCGCCGCCCATCAGATCGGAAATTTCTTCACTTTCGGCTTCATCGGGAAAGCTTTCCTGGGGCTCACGGGTGCGCAGGCGACCAATGCTTTCCAGCCATGACAGAATAGACGATTCTCCAGAGGACGGCAGGATAGGAGCCTTGGAGTTACGCGGCACCTGCCGCAGAGAAGGATTGTAGAATTTAGAGGACATACCAACCAGGTATAGACAAGTTAACGGACATTAGATTATAACAGCGGCACACAGACATTGTCCTGGCTTTTGGCCTATGATGCCCCTATGGTGGTTACCGTCGGGGGATGCCAATGCTGGGCAAAGCTGAACTTCTCGATCAGATTCTCCCCCTTAACCGTGGGCTCAAGGCTACGCAGGCAGAGCGTTTGGCTGTTCAGGCGGCGGCTACTCGCCTGGAGGATCGCAACCCTACGCCTGAGCCCCTGGCGGCTAAAGCCCGGCTAGGCGGAGACTGGCTTTTGCTTTACACCACCAGCCAGGAATTGCTGAACATTGACCGCATTCCCCTGGCCTCCCTGGGGGCAATCTATCAATGCATTCGGCTGGAGGAAAATCGCATCTACAACCTGGCTGAGGTATCTGGGCCGCCGTTTTTGTCAGGCCTGGTGGCTGTAGCCGCACGACTGGAACCAGTGTCTAATCGCCGTGTGAACGTTCGCTTCGAGCGTGGCGTGGTGGGTCTTCAGAAACTGTTGGGCTACGACGGCCCTGGCCAGTTTATTGCCACGCTGAAGGCCACAGACAAACTTTCCCTCTGGCAGGGGGTAGATTTTTCCATCAATACTGAGCGGCAGTCGGGCTGGCTGGAAGTGACCTACCTGGATGATGACCTACGGATTGGTCGCGGCAATCAGGGCAGTCTTTTCGTTTTACAAAAAGTTTGAGCTTAGTCAGCCTCGCTAAAGCAAAGAGGGTGTAAGCCAGCCGCCTACACCCCTGTAATCGTCAGCTCGCGATCAGCGAACTTAACCGCCTATTCTGCGGCAGCTTCGCCTTCGACCCGTCTGCCTTGCAGCACCGTGGCCACTACCTGAGTTTGATCACCCGCGACCACAGCACCCTCAGGCAGGGCTAGGTCAGCCACCGTCAACGCATCGCCTACCCCTAAACCAGAAATATCCACATCAATACTTTCCGGAATATCAATGGCTTTGCACTTAACCGTGACTTCGTTCACCTCGGTGTTGAGGACGCCACCATCATCTTTAACGCCTTTAGCTTCACCCACAAAGTTAAGCACTACGCCAACTTCCACAGCATCCTGAGCCTTCACCGCAAAGAAGCTGAGGTGATAGACAAAGCTTTTCCAGGGGTGAGACTGCACTTCCCGCAGCAGAGCTTTGCCGCTCCAGGGCATATCCGGAATTTGTAGATCAATCATGGTGTTGTTGACCGCTGCTTTGCGTAGCAGCAGGTCGGCCGCTTTTTGGTCAACGGTCAAGGATATGGATTCCGTGCCGTTGTGGCCGTAGAGCACCGCTGGTAGCAGTCCCTGGCGGCGCAGGGCATTGGCTTTCGCCTTTGGATCCCGTGCTTTACATTCAATGGTCAGTTCCATAGCAATATCTCCCCGGTAAGTTAAGAATCTGGATTGGAAAAAAAGTCACACTCGGTAAACCGGCTGGTGTTAGGCCACCTGGGGTTCACCCTGTTCATAGAGCAACGCCCGCTTCGGCCCGTGGATGGGATCTTCGACAATGATGGTCTGGTCTCGACTAGCTCCCAATGACACGATGGCAATGGGGACTTCCATCAGTTCGGCTAAAAACTTGAGATAGTCCAGGGCGGCCTTTGGCAAATCGTTCAACGATCGACAGTGGCCAGTGGGCTGCTGCCAACCCGGTAGGGTCTTGTAAATGGGCTTACAGCGGGCGAAGGCGTGGGCGCTGCCCGGCAGTTCCTCGCACCGGCTACCATCCAGTTCGTAGGCGACGCAAACGTTGATTTCGTCTACCTCATCGAGTACGTCTAGCTTGGTAATGGCCAAACAATCCAGGCCGTTAATCCGCACCGCGTAGCGACCAATCACGGCATCAAACCAGCCACAGCGGCGGCGGCGACCCGTGGTGGTGCCAAATTCCGCCCCGCGAGTACAGAGCTCTTCCCCCACGCCGCAGGTGAGCTCGGTGGGGAATGGCCCTTCCCCCACGCGAGTGGTGTAGGCTTTAGCGACCCCAATCACCCGGTCAATTACGGTTGGGCCAATGCCGGTGCCAATGCAGGCTCCCCCCGCCACCGGATTGGAGGAGGTGACGTAGGGGTAGGTGCCGTGGTCAAGATCCAACAGCGTCCCCTGTGCCCCTTCAAACAGGACGTTTTTGCGCTGACGAATGGCCTTGTAGACGTGCAGGGAACTGTCGATGACGTGGGGCCGCAGCCGCTCGGCATACTCGATGTACTCATCAATTACCGCTGCGGGGTCAAGGGGCTCCAGGTCGTAGAGCTTTTCAAGAATGCCGTTCTTATATTGAATCGTCCACTCTAGCTGCTCTCGCAGTTGGCCGTAATCCATCAAATCGACCACCCGCAGGCCAATGCGCTCGGATTTATCGGCATAGGTGGGGCCAATGCCGCGTTTGGTCGTGCCGATTTTGTTTTGGCCGCGTTTCTCCTCTGCGGCCTGGTCAATCAGCCGATGGTACGGCATGGTGACGTGGGCGGCGTTGGAAATAAACAGATTTTTAGAGGAAATCCCTAGGGCGTCTAGCTTGTCTAACTCTTCAATCAGCGCCCTAGGATCAATAACAGTGCCACTACCGATCACACACTCGGTATCGGGGTAAAGAATGCCGGAGGGAATCAGGTGCAGCTTAAAGGTCTGATCCTTAACAACAACCGTGTGGCCAGCGTTAACCCCACCCTGATAGCGCACCACTAGATCCGCCGAACGGCTCAGCAGATCAGTAATTTTGCCTTTTCCTTCGTCGCCCCACTGGGCACCAATCACTACAACGTTTGCCAAGGGAATTCAGACTCTCAAGTTCACACAAATTCCCATTATCGTCAGGAAATTGCTTTTGTGTCAACCTAAGATTTGTTTAAGGACGGCCCAGCGAGAGCAATCCCAATAGTCAATATGGGAGACAATTTTGCCGTCTTTACCAATGCCTAATTCGCTGCGCCCCGGAATACTCATCGCTGGCTGCCAGGGCAGGGGGGCTACCCAGTTCAGCGTCCAGCGGGTAGTAATTTGGCTGGGACTGGTGTATTCAATCTGATGCAGTTGCAGATCGATGTTTTGAAACCAGCGGGACATAAAGCCAATCATCTCCCGATAGCGCTTGACGCCGCGAAATTCGTTGAGAGGATCCTTAAAGTAGACCTCCTCTGCGTAGAGGTGATAGCTCTGTTGGTCAGGGAAATGCTGATAGTCCAGCCGAATTTGTTCCAGAAGATCCATGCCAGATTCCTTCTATCACCCCTAAACTAGCAGGTTAGGATAGGTCTAAAGAAAACCTTACGCTCCCTCTACCTACTTAACACAGTTTCCCAGTCCCATGGCAAAGTCCCCCACCTCAACAGCAACAGTGATGAGCGGCGCGCAAATTCGCCAAACCTTTTTGGAGTTTTACGCGGCGCGGGGCCACGCCATTAAACCCAGTGCATCCCTGGTGCCAGAAGATCCCACGGTGCTACTCACCATTGCGGGGATGCTGCCCTTTAAGCCGATTTTTTTGGGCCAGCGCCAGGCCGATGTGCCGCGAGCTACCACATCTCAAAAATGCATCCGCACCAATGACATTGAGAATGTAGGGCGCACGGCCCGCCATCATACGTTTTTTGAAATGCTGGGGAACTTTAGCTTCGGTGACTACTTTAAAGAGCAAGCGATCGCCTGGGCCTGGGAACTGTCTACGGAAGTCTTCAAACTCCCGGCCAACCGCCTGGTGGTCAGCGTTTTCCGCGAAGACGACGACGCCTTTGCCATCTGGCGCGATCAAGTCGGCATTCCGCCCCACCGCATTCTTCGCATGGATGAGGCCGATAACTTTTGGGCTTCTGGCCCCACTGGCCCCTGCGGCCCCTGCTCAGAAATCTACTACGATTTCCATCCCGAACTAGGGGATGACGCTATCGATCTGGAAGACGACTCGCGCTTCATCGAGTTCTACAACCTGGTGTTCATGCAGTACAACCGGGACGCCGAAGGCCACCTGACTCCCCTGCAAAACCAGAACATCGACACCGGTCTGGGCCTGGAGCGAATGGCCCAGATTTTGCAAAAGGTGCCCAATAACTACGAAACCGACCTGATTTTGCCGATTATTGAAACGGCGGCGGGCCTGGCGGGGCTGTCCTACACCAGGGCCGACCAGGCTACTCAAGTATCCCTAAAGGTGATTGGCGACCACGTGCGGGCAGTTACGCACATGATTGCCGATGGCATTACCGCCTCCAACGTCGGGCGGGGCTATGTGCTACGCCGGTTAATTCGTCGTGTAGTGCGTCATGGGCGGCTGATTGGCCTTGAGGGCGCTTTTATTAGCAAGGTAGCCGAAACGGCTATTCAACTGGCAGAAGCGCCCTTTCCCAACACGCGGGAGCGAGAAACCGCCATTAAAACCGAGCTGGATCGGGAAGAGGCCCGCTTTTTGGAAACCCTGGAGCGCGGCGAAAAGCTGCTGGCGGAAATCCTCAACCGCGAGGTTCAGGGCGGGAAAATTGCTGGTACCGATGCCTTTGTGCTCTACGACACCTACGGCTTTCCTCTAGAACTCACCCAGGAAATTGCTGAAGAGCATGGGTTGACCGTAGATACAGCCGGGTTTGAAGCGGCTATGGAGGAGCAGCGCCAGCGCTCTAAGGAGGCCCACGAAACCATTGACCTGACGGTGCAGGGCAGTTTGGATGCGCTGGCAGAACACATCCATTCCACTAAATTCCTCGGCTACAGCGAGGCCAGCAGCACCAGCCGGGTAGAAGCTCTTTTAGTCGAAGGGACGGCGGTGCAACGGGTTGAGGCCGGTCAGGAGGTTCAAATTGTGCTGGATCAAACCCCTTTCTATGCCGAGTCAGGAGGGCAAATTGGCGATCGCGGCTATCTCTCTGGTGAGTCCGTCGTCGTGCGGGTGCAGGACGTCAAAAAAGACAGCGACTTTTTTGTCCATCTGGGGCGCATTGAACGAGGCACATTGTCCGTTGGCGAGGCCGTAACAGCGCAGATTGACCGGGCTTGTCGCCGCCGTGCCCAGGCCAACCACACCGCTACCCACTTGCTGCAAGCCGCCCTGAAAAAGCTGGTTGATCCTGATATTTCCCAAGCAGGATCCTTGGTGGCCTTCGACCGGCTGCGGTTTGACTTCAACTGTCCCCGTGCCCTTACCGCTGACGAGGTGCAACAGGTCGAGGAGCAGGTGAATACCTGGATTGCTGAAGGCCACGCGGCTGAAGTCACTGTCATGCCCCTGGAAGAGGCTAAGGCCAAAGGGGCGATCGCCATGTTTGGCGAGAAGTACAGCGCCGAGGTGCGGGTGATTGATTTTTCGGGCGTGTCGATGGAACTGTGCGGCGGCACCCACGTCAGCAACACAGCGGAGATTGGGCTATTCAAAATCATTTCTGAAACTGGCGTGGCGGCTGGCATTCGCCGCATTGAAGCGGTCGCTGGCCCGGCTGTGCTGGAGTATCTGAATGTTCGCGACGCGGTGGTGCGTGACCTGTCTGACCGTTTTAAGGCTAAACCTGAGGAGCTACCGGAGCGCATCACCACTCTCCAGAATGATTTGAAGACATCCCAGAAGGAACTTGATGCCCTGAAGGCTGAGCTGGCCGTGCTCAAGTCCGAGCAGCTTTTAGAGACTGCCGATGCGGTCGGCTCCCTCAAAGTTCTTGTGGCTGAGTTGGAGGGCGTCAGTGCCGACGCTCTAAAGTCTGCTGCCGAGCGGCTGCTGCAAAAGCTAGGGGCCGGGGCCGTGGTGCTGGGCTCTGTGCCCGAATCAGACAAGGTTAGCCTGGTGGCGGCCTTTAGCCAAGAAGTAGTGGGCCAAAAGCTCCAGGCGGGTAAGTTCATCGGGGAAATTGCCAAGCTCTGTGGCGGCGGCGGCGGTGGCCGGCCCAACCTGGCCCAGGCGGGTGGGCGGGATGCCACTAAGCTGTCAGAGGCTTTGGCTACTGCGCGACAGCAGCTATTAGCTTCCTTGAATTAGCGTTGCGGATTACGTCAGGCTCGGCCTTCTCGCCCTAAGATAGGGTAAAAAAGAGGGTGGCTATGCGCCTATCTAATTACGAAACGGATTTCTTTAACCGTCTTAAGAAAGTACGTCTGTCAGCTCGCGATCAGGCAGAGATTCGTCTGCGCTCACCAGCTCTGGCCGATGCGCTAGCCGAGTATCAGCAGAAACATATCCCCGCTCAGTCGGTTATTTCAGACCTAAAAAACATTCTGCCAGAGCTGCATCCTAATCAAATTCGGCAGCAGCACAAGGTAGAGTCGTTACATCGCCTGGGCTATTCCCTCGATCTGGAAGCGCTAAAGGCCAATAATCCCTGGCTCTCCCACAATAGTTCGGCCATGTTGCTTATTGAGCAAATGCGACCTGACTGGGCAGTCGTGCTGAGAGATCTAGCTAAGAAACGCCAGCAGAAGAGTGGGGAAGACGCTACCACAACTCCCCCAGCTGACCCGTCGCACTCTCGTTAACTTTTAGCGCTCAGTCCAACCTCTTGCCCTGATAGTGGGTTTCCTAAGCCCAAGGTTAAGGGCAAAGAAACTCATGGGTGCAACGGTAGGCTTGCTGGGCTGTATGGCCTATTGCATGGGACTGTTTGTAGCTAGTCTCTGGATCCGTCACGGGGGCTGGCCAATTTGGTCAGGGGTGGGCGTTACCAGTATCCTGGCCTTGCTGGCGGCTGGCTTGGCGGCGGTTCTCCTGCCGCGGCTCTGGCTGGCCGGGCCGCGAGCAGCGCTGTGGCTGAGCCTAGGTGTGATCGGTCTACTAGCGGCAGTCAACTATGGCTGGCAACATCCCACGCCATCCGCCTCTGATATTAGCGATTGGCTCAGCGCGGATGTAGCGGGAGCTGAACAGGAAATCGGCGGCTGGGTAGACACTATGCCCAAACTGGCTCGCAGCGGTAAGGGGCAATTCTGGCTGAAGACGGATTTTGTGCGATCGCTGAATCAGCATGGCATCCCCCTTGGCCCTCCAAAGCCAGTGCAAGGCAAGCTATATGTCACCGTTCCTGCCGAAGCAATCAGCCACCTCTATCCTGGGCAGCGGGTTGAAGTGGCTGGTCAGCTCTATGCCCCGGAGCCACCCAAAAACCCTAATGCCTTTAATTTTCAGCAATATCTGGCCAATCACCACTGCTTTGCTGGATTGAAGGGTAAGTCGGTTAGACCTGCCCCAGGCAGTGCTCCCCCTCGCTGGGCGCTCTGGCGATTGCGAACGCGAATTGCCAAGGCCCACGCCGCTGGACTGGGTGAGCAGGCCGGTGCCCTGGTTAGTGCAATGGCGTTAGATCGTCGGGCTGTTCAAGTTCCCTATGACCTGCAAGATGCCTTTATCCAGGCAGGTCTGGCCCATGCCCTGGCGGCCTCAGGGTTCCACGTATCGCTGCTGCTGGGGGTAGTGCTGGGGGTAATGGCCCATCCCTCGGTGGCGAGCCGCCTGGTTAACCCGGGCATGGCTAAGCTGGCCATTGGTAGCGGGGTGCTGGTCGGTTATGTTTTTCTAACTGGCGGACAACCCAGCATCCTGCGGGCCGCGGTCATGGGGATGGGGGCGCTGGTCGGCATTGCCCTAGACCGCCACGTCAAACCCCTGGGCTGTTTACTCCTGGCGACCACGCTGCTGCTACTGTGGAACCCAACCTGGATCGACGATGTCGGCTTTCGCCTTAGCGTCATGGCTACTTTGGGGCTAATCGTCGGTGTTAAGCCGTTGACGGAGCGCTTAGAGTGGCTACCGACTGCCCTTACCACTCTGATAGCGGTTCCTCTGGTCGCCTACCTTTGGACAATTCCGCTCTCCCTGTACTACTTCAACACCCTGACCACCTACAGTATCCTGCTCAACATTGTGGTTACACCGCTGCTGACTGTCATTAGCTTGGGCGGTATTTTTAGCGGATTGGTAGCTGTATTCTCGCCGGGCATAGCCAGTATGCTGGCCTGGTTGCTCTGGCTACCTACCCACCTGTTAATTGGGCTGGTAAATTGGGAAACCAGCCTACCCGGCAGTGCTCTGGCAACCGGACACATTTCTTTAATACAGATGCTCAGCCTGTATGGGCTCTATGGCTTGGCTGGGTGGCAACCCTGGTGGAAGCGCCATCTTTGGCTAACCGGACTGCTGATCGTTCTAATGGCTATGGGGCCGCTCTGGTATCGCTCGGCCACCCTGGCCCAGGTAACCGTGCTGGCCGCTGGCAACGATAGCGTTATGGTTGTGCAAAACCATCGTTCTGCGCTGTTGGTTAACAGCGGCACAAATAAAACCGCGTTTTATACTGTGGTACCGTTTCTGCGTCAGGCTGGCATCAACCGATTGACCTATGCCATTGCTGGGGCAGACAGCGATCTCGACAACTGGCAAGCAATCATCGCCAAAGCACCGGTTGGCAATTTGTACCAGACCAGCGCGCTGAGTGAATCACTTTCTGGTGTTCGCCACAGTCACCACATCACCATAAATCAACCCGTCAGCCTTGGCCATCAAACCTTGGAAGCGTTAACCAAGGACGCCAAAGCTCTAAAAATCACCCTATTCAACGGGCATTCCTGGTTATTGCTATCTGGCCAAGACGAACTGGCACAACACCATCTGGCCCAAACTCATCCCGCCCTAGCCAGCCAGGTTCTATGGTGGGATGGCGGTGCATTAACCGATGAGTTGATTCAAGCGGTGCGGCCCCAGGTGGCGATCGCTTCGGCTCGCCAGATTCCGCCCGACACAGAACAAACCCTGGCTAGACAAGATATACAGGTTTTCTGCACTGATCACGATGGAGCCATTCTCTGGACAGTCAAACAGGGGTATCACTCCTACTTAACCTCATCACCCCAGGTCAGGGATACCTGGGAATAACCCATCTCTCAGAGCCCTGAAATAACCTGGGCCAACCTGGGAATAATACGGACAAATTAGTTTAAAGGTAAATTAACCCTCGTAACTTTACAAGATTTGGCAGAACTCGCTCTAAACCAGGTACAACCTTATTCTTTCCTTTTAGGAGGCCAGGTAACGACAAAACCCCACGGAAGTGCCCTGCTATGATCGTGGGTGATCCTGCGGAGAGTTTGCAAAAGCTTCACAGCTTCGCCCGTCGATCTGAATTTTTAGGCAATCTCCCTGGGTAGGGCTGAGAAGCTAGATCATTCAACGGTATCGTTACTTGAAGGTAGATACTTGGGTTTAGCTTGGAGCATACTAGCGTGCATCGTCCTTTGGTTTCCGTAAAGTTAGTATCCTGCCTTTAGAGTCGGGCCATTGTGCCCTAGCTTCCTAAGGCAACTCCTCCTTAGCATCAGGCGTCCGTGTCTACAGGCACCTTGTGTCCACCCTTTCACCAGGCTTTAGCTAACCTGGTTTCAAACTAACCCCTGTGGTGATGTTCTCCATCAAATCGCCCCTGTAAAGACGCTTAGAAGAGGCCATAGCATTCCAATGAGCATTAGCGACCGTCAATCTATCGACATTAACCTTAATCAGGTAGGGCACTCCATCCGAGAATCAGGACTACTAGCTGCAGGTGCTTTTGCGGCCTGTGTAGCCCTGGCAGCTTTTGCCTCTACTCAAGTCAAGCCTACCTACACCGCCGACGCCCAACTCCTGTTCACTAAGGTTGACCGTACAGCGGCCCTGACGTCGCTAGGCGATGGTGACACAGGTCAATTACAATCGCTTCTCATTGACCAAACTCCCCTAACCACCCAGATAGAGGTTATTCGCTCCCGGCCTCTACTCCAGGAAACCATTGAAATCCTAGAACTCAAAGATGACGAGGGGTTACCCCTAGATCCGAGCGTTCTCTCTCAGAACCTTGAACTGAGCATCATTGGCGGCACCGATGTGGTTGAAATTCTCTTCACCCATCCTGATCCCCAGGTTTCCGCCTCGGTTATTAATACCCTGATTGATCAGTACAGAGAAAAATCAATTACTACCAATCGAGCAGAGGCCAGGGAAGCCAAGGAATTTTTGCTGGCTCAGCTTCCCCAAAGTGAAGCGGTTCTTCGTCAAGCCGAGGCTGATCTGCGTAACTTCCTGGAAAGTAATCAAATTGGGGTTTTGGATGAAGAAGCCACATCGTTAGTGGCTCGTATGGAAGTCATCTCCAACCAGATAGCCACAGTTCAGGCGGACTTAGAATCCGCAGCGTCTAAATCCGCTAGCCTCCAAGGCAAGCTAAAACTTAACTCCCAAGAAGCCCTTCAAGTGGGTAACTTGAGCCAAAACCCTGGCATCCAAGAAGCGATTTTAGCGTTACAGACAGTAGAACGTGACCTGGCCGCTCAAAAGGCTCGCTTTAGCGAAAATAGCCCGGTTGTTCGCCAACTCAGAGCCCAGCAACAATCCCTTCAAGCATTTCTTCAAGAGCAAATCAGGATCGCCGGTGGTTCGCCTAGTGTGTCAAGCAATCTCATTCAGGGCAACCCCAACCAGGTTAATATCACTCAAACCTTAATTCAGGACTTCCTGAACAGCGAGGTGGAATATACAGGGCTACAGCAGCAGTTGGAAGTCCTAAGAAGTTATCAATCTGAGTATCAAAATAGGCTCACCAGTGTGCCTTCCCTGAGCGCTGAACAACGAGCCCTCGAACGTCGAGTAACAGTAGCCGAAACAACCTACAGTGCTCTGCTGACCCGCCTACAAGAGCTTCAGGTTCAGGAAAATGAAACCACTTACAACAACCGTGTCGTTCAACCTGCGACTGTCCCCACAGAACCTGATTCAGGAGCGAAGCTTAAAACTTTGGCCGCAGGGGTTTTAGGGGGGGCTCTCCTAGCTATTGCAATAATCATCATCTCAGAGTTTTTCCTGGGGAAACAGAAAGCAAGTTCAAATTTAGAGCCTAATGATGAAGGATCGACACCTAGACTTAACGCTTTAGGTTCGGTAGATTCTAGCAAACAATAACAACAATGTAGCTCTTTGAGAAATGGACAAGTTTTTCGATAAAAACCACAGCGTTTTGGATCGACTTGAGCGACTCTTCGCGCTTATATATTTGATTATATATATGAGCGCGATAATTCCTTTGCTGATTATTAAGGGTGCCAGCGAAGGGGATGGCACCTCAATATCATCTTTCAACTTCACTCCATTAAATTTGCTGTTCATTATTAACTATTTAATAACATTTACCCTGCTTTTGCTGAGATGGGAAAAATTCGTTTACTTCCTGACTCGAAACATCCTTTTCCTCTTGCTAATTCTAATTATTCCTTTGTCTTTTCTTTGGTCAGCTATTCCTGAAGAAACCCTGACAGGCTCTGTCGGTATGATTGGCAGCATCTTATTTGGGATTTATATAGCTAGTAGGTTTTCTCTACGAGAGCAATTGAACCTGATTGGCTATGCCCTATTTATTACTGTAATTCTGAGCTTTGTCTTTATCATATTGCTCCCTAAATATGGCGTCATGGGAGGAGTTCATGCAGGCGCAGCAAGAGGCGTATTTACCCACAAGAATGGTTTAGGAAAGCACATGGTGTTAAGCAGCTTAGTTTTTCTACTTTTACTGAAGGAGCGCAGCTTTTATAAGATTTTTGCTTGGGCAGGTCTATTTGGAAGCATCGGGCTCATTATTGTTTCATCCTCAAGCGCTGCAGTCATTAACGTTGTTGTATTAACGTTACTTTTATTTTCCTTGATGTATGTTTTCAGATTGAATGGGAAGTCTTTAATTGCAGCATCTGTTTTTTTCATTCTTTTGGGTTGGGCAACTTCAGTTTTAGCTACTGACATAACCACTTATGTTTTAAGAGGGTTTGGCAAAGACCTAACTTTAACGGGTAGAACAGATATTTGGCTGATGGTAATCGATAAAATTCAGGAAAGGCCATGGTTAGGTTATGGTTTTAGCGCGTTCTGGAATGGCATTGATGGCCCATCTGCCTACATTATCAATGCGCTTCGTTGGTCAGTCCCTGACGCTCACAATGGCTTTTTAGACTTTATATTGCAGTTAGGTCTACTGGGGTTCTTACTTTTCATCTTGATCGCTTGGATTACTATGTTCCAATCACTATGCCTAGCCAAGGCACATACTCAACCATATTATTTGTGGCCGTTAATTTTCTTGTCTTATACTATGATAGTTAATTTCTCAGAGTCAACTTTAATGTCCCAGAATAATTTCTTCTGGATATTATTTACAATGATAACTGTTTCTATTTCTGCTGATTTTCACTATGTTACATCGCAGGCCAAAATTCCAGAGGAATTGTAGCCTGATAGACATGTCTGCTTATTGATGATCCATCCAAGTGGATTCTTTAAAGCTATCGCGAATTATAAACTTCCATAAAATAGAACGTTTTTGAGAGTAGACAGTAAAATACAGTTCTAACCATACCAATGAACAACACCGAAGATGAATTAGCCTTGGGTGAGAGTATGAGAGCATACATTTTCGGAATGTGCATTTGGCTGTATCGATGAAGCTTTCTTGCAAGCCAAGGGAGTTAAGCCAAGTCAAGCCTCGATTCCAGACACCACAGAGGGCCGCGATAGATAATGATTAGTCCTAAAAGACTGCTAAAGAGCATCATTTCTCTTCGAGAGAAGTCATTAGTTAATGATAGTTCCTGGATGCTATTGAATAAATTTCTAAGTTCTGTAATACAGGTAGGTTATTTCATCTTCGTAGCCCGTTATCTAGGTAGCAAGAACTATGGCCTCTTTGAGGGGACTAAAGCTATATGGGGCATAATCTTCCCTTTCGTTGGGCTAGGGATGGGCAATATACTCATACAATATGTTTCAAGAGACGCAAGTCAATTCTCAAAGACATGGGGTGATACCCTATTGTCATACTTCTTGTCATTTCTTGTGACTTTAGTAGTGATATTCCCCTGTGTAGCTATCTTATTCAAGTCTACTCCCGTACTCTTTATATTACTAGTTTTACTTGGTGACTTAGTCGGTCTCAAATTATGTGGCCTGGCTAACAGTGCATTTATCGCTAATCACCAGGTGAAGCAGGCTTCAGTGTATGGAATGCTGTATGTTGTTAGTAAGTTTATTGCAGCAATGTTCCTACCTTTATTCCCTGAAGATGCTCGTTTAATTGCCTGGGGATTTTTGTACTGCATTGGCTCTATAATTCCAGCTATTATTCTTCTTTGGATGATCCAGAAAAGGTTTGGGAAACCAGTATTTAATTTCAAATCCCTGGATATCAATAATCTAAAGCAGGGTTTTTACTTCTCCTTATCTGATTCAGCTGGGAGGATAAATTCTCAAATGGATAAAACAATGCTTGTGGTTCTTGCTACTCCAGAGGCCGCAGGACTTTATAGTGCTGGATATCGCTTCATTGATATGGGGTATCTCCCAATCTTTGCTATACAAGGGGCTAGTTATGCCCGATTCTTTCAGTATGGCGAAGAAGGTCTTAAGGGGACATTAAGGTTCGCGCGAACACTCTTACCCTTTATAATTGGTTATGGTCTTTTCACTTTAATTGCGCTAGCTGCCTTTTCCCCACTTGTTCCCAGGTTACTTGGTGACGAGTTTGCTGAGTCAGGCTCTGTTCTAATATGGTTGTCCTCAGTTCACCTGATGTACGGCTTGCAATATTTAGCATCCGATTCCCTAACAGGTGCTGGATTTCAGAGGTCAAGAAGCTTTGTCCAAGTAGGTGCTGCACTTCTTAATATTGGCTTAAATTTATATCTTATTCCACTTTACTCTTGGCGAGGTGCAATTTGGGCTACATTAGCCTCTGAGATACTTAAAGTTGTCTTGCTTTGGTTAATAGTGTTCTTCTTAAGAAGAAGAGAAATTAGAGGTGCCGTAGTATAGTTATTGTGAAGCATGAGGTTATAAGATGAAAGAGCCATCTTTAGGTATCATTACACCTAGCTACTTCAAAGACTTTGACCGATGCAAGTTACTTTGCGAGAGCATAAAACATTTTGCCAAGAATCCTATTAATCATTATATTGTCGTTGATGGTCAGGACTTATCTCTGTTTAAGCCATTGGAAAATTCACATACTTTTGTATTAACCAAGGAATTTCTACTGCCTTGGTGGGTTAAGAAAATCCCATTCCTCAAACAAAATATTTGGTTGAGTCTTAAAACTTTGCCTGTAAGAGGATGGATCGTCCAGCAGGTGATTAAAATTTCAACGGCCCATCATATTCAAGAAGACATCCTAGTCTTTGCTGATTCAGATGTCTGTTTCGTGCGTGAATTTGATGTTTCCATGTTTATGAATGCAGAGAAAGTAAGGTTCTATCGAAAGCCAAACTGTATTGCAGCCAACATGAAGCAGGGACATAAGTTATGGTATCAAAATGCTGCTCAATTGCTCAATTGTCCTGATGTCGAATTTCCTGCCAACGACTATATCAATCAACTTGTGACATGGCGTAGAGATAATGTATTAAAGTTATGTGAAAGGATAGAAATAGTTTCTGGCAGAAATTGGGTTCAAACGCTATTTAATTGCTGGAACTTCTCCGAATATATTTTATATGGCGTCTTTATAGATAGTTTTCTCCAAGAAAATTCAGGCCATTATTTTGAAGAAAACGACATAACTCATAATTACTATTTAGAGGATAAACTTTCGAAGGAGCAGATCAAAGAAATGGTTAAAGTTATGCCTGAGGATAGGATTGCTGTTATGCTTTCTGCCAAGGCAGAAATACCAGTCAGTGACTATAGACAATATATTTTCTCATCATAAATCTTCGTTCTGTACCCATTTTCCCACACTTATCTATTCCTTGAGGTCGTTCTTATTGTCGATTCTGCTGAAATCGCTTAGCTCCATTGAGTGAACCTTCTGTTCTCTATGTAGATAAAGTCACTCCTCTTAATTGATATATCTCACTTTAATTAGAAAAGGTGAATCCCAACAATGAGTAATCATATCCCTCGAATTGTGATTGGCATGCCTGTCTATAATGGCGGCAAACATATTGCTCAGACAATTGATTCAATTCTTGATCAGACCTTTGCCGACTTTCATTTATTTATCAGTGATAACGCCTCAACCGATAACACGGGTGAGATATGTCAAGCCTATGCCGAAAGTGATCAGAGGATCACTTACTATCGACAGCAAAAAAATCTTGGCATGGCTCCAAATTTCAATTTTGTTTTTCGTCCTGACGGAGCTCCTTATTTTAAGTGGGCTGCTCATGATGACGTAATCCAGCCTGATTACTTACTCTCATGTATAGAGTTTCTCGACAAGGATCCATCTTTAGCTATGGTTCATTGTCCGACTTCACGCATTGATGACAATGGATACAAAACGGGTACTTACCAAGATATAGGGCTATCTGCCTGTACTATTAGTGATAGATTCTGGAGGGTCTTATGGACTGTTAACATCTATGAGATTTATGGAGTGATGCGCTCTGAGTACGTTGCTAAGACGAAGTTAGCTGGTAGTTATTTTGGTTCCGAGCGTAATATACTTGCTGAAGTATTACTCCAAGGAAACATTCATTATCTTGACGACAGTCTATTCTCACGTCGAGATCATCAAGACTCCTTAACTGCCATGCATCTTGAGTCAAAGTCTAAGCGGAATTTTGAGCAGCGTCAAAGCGCCCACGCATCAGGAATAAAAATGTCCAGCCTTCAAACTTCCGCGATTAGATTTCGAGAATATTGTCATTCTATCATACGGTTTTCTATGCCGGGCAAAGAGAGAGTTCTTTGCTCAAAGCATTTAGTTGATTGGGGTATCAAGCGCTTTCAAGAAAGCGTAACCGGAGCTGGTGAAAGATATCGAGAAGAGATTTATGCCCAGCTCAAGTCAGAAGTCTGATCTGCCATGCTATCAGCAAACTAGCGTACTTTCGTGACATTAGCGCCTCGCAGAAATATCCCTAATCTCCTGACACTAGCTTATAGTAACAGGCTAGATAAAATACTAGAATTATTTTCATGTAGAGGAAAAGCAAGGTGAATATTTACACAACTCCAGAGCTTAGCCAACCTACTGATCCAAGTGCAGTATGCGTAGTAGGTAGTGGCCCCGTAGGATTAGCCTTTGCCCTGAGACTGGCAAAGGCAGGGCGTCCTGTAACGCTGATAGATAGTGGTAGTTTTGCGTCCCAAGATCAAGGCCGAGAATTCAATCTTGGAACAGTAGTAAGCGCAGCTAAAGCTCAAGATTGCTCTGATTCAACATTGGTTGAAGAGGGCAGGTTGTATCAATATTTGAATCGAGATTATTTGGCATGGTCTCGCTATTTAGGTTCGGGAGGTAGTTCTTGGCGCTGGGGTATTCAGTGGCGACCATCATCTCAGGCGCGGGTTCGCATCGTGCCTGGAGCACGGACAGATTTTGAAGCTCGCCCTGAGCTTGACATCCCTGGTTGGGCAGTTCCGGCTGATGATGTCTATAGCCTCTACAAGGAGGCCCTCGCTTTCTTTGATCTGGCTGATCATAACTTTAGTATTGATAATTATCAAGATGCATGGAGTCCTCTGCCATTATCAACTTCCCTATTCCCTACAAAACTCTTTCACTTCGCCCGTGCCGATGTTATTCACCGCCAACGCATGAGTGATGTGATCGCTCATCCTGGTATAGATGTTCGTTCAGATCTTCATCTTGTCCGCATTGAGGCAGATAACCAAAAGAGAGTCACGGCCTTAATTACGTGTAGTCCCGATGGAATCGAGCATCGTATCGAGGCAGAGCATTATGTTTTGGCTCTCGGTGGAATCGAAAATTCTCGGCAACTTCTACTCGCTAAATATGATGGTGCCCTTGCAGATCCTCATGATGTGTTTGGGCGCTGGTTTTGTGATCATCCACACGTTCGATTAGGATATTTGGCAGGAGATGATCATAATTTGATGGCAAAGTCAGCCGCTTGGTATGATTTTCAGGAAATTCAAGGAACGCCTATCCTGCGTGGTCATGAACTGAGTCCTGATGCATCCCGTGAGCTTGATCTGCTCAGGTTCTCAGTTGATTTGGTCGGACGACCTGCTGCTTATTGCACAAAGAGCAGCGTTTCTTTTGCTCAAGCTGTAGATGCTGCTAAGCAAAGAAATATCAAAAAACTCATAGCACCCTTGGTGGGGTTAGCGGCTTCACCGGCCCAATCGTTTGGACTCGCCTACTTAAATTGGAAAACCTCAATACATGGCACCCACCTGGGGGGATGGAGTGATCCTACTTCTCGCCAACATAGTGCCGACGTAATGGCTGTTGAAGCGATGTTTGAACAGCGCCCATCGCCAGATAATCGAGTGCGGCTTGGCCCTAAACGAGATCGTTTTGGTCGCCAACTACCGGTGTTGCAATGGTCTTGGAGTAGTAAGGAGGTTAACAGCATTAATCGAGCTACAGATTTGATAGCTAAAACCTTTAAGGATTTAGGCATCGGGCCGTTCATTTCTATGCGTGCTTTAGGTCAGGGGCCAGTTCCTAGAGCAGGCAGTGGCTTCCATCATATGGGTGGAACGCGGCAAGGTCAGGATCCTGCTGATAGTGTGGTTAATGCAGAAAATCGAGTTCATGGGGTTGAGAATCTTACTTTAATTGGAAGCTCAATTTTTCCTAATAGCGTAGGCTATGCGAACCCGACATTAACAGCTGTAGCAGATGCACTACGAGTGGCTAATCTCTTTGTGTAGTCATAGGATCAATGTTATTTATTCTGGTATTGCGGCATGTCAGATACACGTTTCAATCATCTGGAAGGGTCTGAGCAAGAAAACGGCTATTTACCGTTTGTTTCTGTCGTCATTCCAGTTTACAATGATACAGATAGGTTAAAGATATGTTTGAATGCTTTAGAAAAGCAAACCTATGATCCTGAGCGCTATGAGATTATTGTTGTAGATAACGGCTCTGATGCAAATGAAGGATTAGAGCCATTATCAAAGCATTTTCAAAATGTAACAGTTATTCAAGAGTTAACCCCAGGTTCCTACGCGGCTCGTAATAAGGGTCTAGAAGTGTCAAAAGGTGAAATTATTGCCTTTACAGATGCAGATTGTATTCCTGCCCCAGACTGGTTAAGTAAAGGAATTCAATGTTTCATAGATAATCCGAACTGCGGTATGGTTGGTGGTCGAATAGACATGTTTTTTCAAGATCCTGATAACATTTCTCCTGCTGCTTTATATGACTACGCTATAGTGGGCTTTCCCCAAGAAACGTTGATCAAAGAACTCAAGCAGGTCATAACAGCCAATGCTTTTACCCAACGACATGTTATCGAGAATGTCGGTAATTTTGATCAAAACTTAAGATCCTCTGGCGATAGGGAGTGGGGTGCTCGTGTATTTTCTGCAGGATATGATCAATTTTATGCGGAGGATGTATTGGTTGCTCATCCAGTTCGTAGTTCTGTCAATGAACTATGTCGGCGGATGGCCCGTTTTTCCGGCGGCATTTATGGTTTGTATGTGAACCGGGAACAGTCGATACTGGTGCGGAATCGACGTTTTCTAAGACTAGTTATTGAAGATCTGACAATTTATAACTTTAGAGTAATTAAGAAAGTTTTATCTAGCCCTTATATTAGTCAACCTGAAATGCGTCTTAAGGTTACTGGAATCGCTTTCTGGTTACAGCTAATAAGTGCCTATGAAAAAATTAAACTTAGATTTGGAGCAGAACCTCAACGACAGTAATTAAGGCTTTTCCACCTGTATTGGTACATTATCATGAGGCCATACAAATTAGCTTATAGATTGGCTACAGTAACCGCAATAAGCTAACTAAACCATAACTTCTAATATTTGCGCTTTATTGCTAATGTCATGTGGATGCCTGAAAGATAAATTCTATTGGTGATGACACAAAGCTCCTAGTAGATCTAAATCATAAAAATTTGCGGCAAAACAGTTAATTAGTATATCTTAGCTAAAAAAATACGATAGTATACTTTGTTTATCGTAAGTCTTAATAATCATATAAAGCATGTGTCATTAGGAGTGCCTACGACTTTCAATTTAGCATTCTCTATTATACTTTTTGGATAAGAAATCTCATGCAAAGTTCTTGAATTTTTAAGATGATTTTCACTTTCCTAAGTCCACGCCGATCTCATAAGATTATGGCCGCTGTTTTTCTGGCGGCTATGACACTAACTATAAGCATATTAGGCAGTTGTCGAGCCTCATTTTCTGTCACTCCAGCTAAATTTGCCATTCATGTTGATCAGTTTGGCTACCGCCCCGATGACCTTAAAGTAGCTGTTATTGCTGAGCCAGCTTTCTCTTCTCAGGGTGTTTTAGGAAGCTTTGCAACTGGTTCGACTTCTGCCCTTCAAGATAGTTATCAACTATTGCAACTTCCAAGCCAAACTCCGGTGTATACGGCTACTCCTGAGATCTGGCAGAATGGGGCTGTGCATGAGCAATCAGGAGATCGTGCTGCCTGGTTTGATTTCTCTTCTGTACAGCAGCCTGGTAACTATGTAATTCAGAATATTCGTACTAAAGATACTTCGCCACCCTTTAGAATTGCAGAAGATGTCTATCGTGATGCGTTGATTGCTGCCACCCGCATGTATTTCTATCAACGCAGTGGTTTTCCTAAACATGAACCCTACGCTGACCCTCGTTGGACGGATGACGCTGCGTTTTTGGGTTCAGGTCAAGACTTGGAAGCTCGCTTTATCGATGATAAGGACAACCTTACCCTCGTTAGGGACGTGAGTGGGGGTTGGTTTGATGCAGGCGATACTAATAAATACGTCACGTTTGCAGCACAGCCTCTCCACCAAATGCTAGACGCCTACACCCAAAACCCATCTATTTGGACTGACGATTTCAATATCCCAGAGTCTGGCAATGGAATTCCTGATCTAATCGACGAGATCCTTTTTGAGATCAACTGGTTTCGGCGCATGCAGGAGGATGACGGCGGTACTCTGATTAAGGTTGGTACGATCGACTACAATTCTGCCGAAAAGCCTAGTTTAGACCGCCGCCCTCGTTACTATGCTGGCCAGTGCTCTTCTGCAACGATTGCACTGGCTGGGGTTTTCGCCCATGCTGCTGACGTTTTTAAGACCATTCCAAGCTTAAAAACTACTACTGAAGACCTTACTAATCGAGCAAACCTAGCCTGGGATTGGTTTATGAGTCATCCCATACAAACAGATTGCGATTCGCAAGAAATTAAGGCGGGAGATGCTGACCGAACTGAACCGCAACAAATTAGCCTAGCTGTTACTGCTGCAGTATATTTGTCTGTGCTTGATTCACAGCCAGCCTATCACGACTATATCCGCCAACATGCTGATGAAACCAGACCCTTTACCGACCCAGCGTGGTCTCTTTATGAGGCGCACGTTGGTAATGCTCTCCTTGCCTACACTAAGTCTCTTAATGCAAAACCAGACTTAAAGCAATGGTTTAAGGATGCCTTAACAGAACGAATGCAGTGGTTTCCCGATGTCTACGGAACTATTTCCAACATTGATGCCTACCGCGCATATATGCCCGACGATCAATATCACTGGGGTAGCAACGCCATCAAGTCGCATTTTGGCAACTCGAACTACAATGCTTTGCTCTATGGGATTGATTACGACACGCCTGAAGGTCTGAAGGAACGTGCTCTAGGCGTCATTCACTACCTCCACGGCGTTAACCCCCTAGGCATCGTCTATCTTACAAACATGTATGACTACGGAGTTACCTATTCTGCCAACGAGATGTACCACGAATGGTTCGGTCATGGAATTTATAAAAATGCGAAAACTTCTTCCAGCGGTCCTGCTCCAGGGTATTTAACTGGTGGGCCAAACAAGAATTACTCTGGCTCAGCTCCTTTGGCAGATTTGCCCCCGATGAGGGCATACCTCGATAAAAGTGATGGTGACCTGCGCATGTGGGAGATTACTGAGCCCTCCATTGGCTACCAGAGTGCTTACCTTAAGCTGCTATCAAACTTTCAAGGTAGTGCCCAGGATGCAAGGATAGAAAAGTGAAATCTCTCACCATTGACTGGCTATTTTCACTTGCCATACTTGCGACTGTTGAAAATAGCCGGGTTTACGGTGGCAAACGGTGGTTCAAATGTCTTCAGAATGGCGGCAGTCCATTTGCAGATCAGAACTACACTCAGATATTCAATCGGCACAAGTAAATGTTAGCAAATGTTTAATAATCTAAAATGATCAACTCTGGTTGCTTGTGAGTTATAAAGGAACAGACATTAGTTTGCTGGTAAGGTGCTGTTGCCTATATAGGCTTCTCGGTTATCTATGAATTCTTTAACTAGAGGAGGTGCTTAAAGTTTTGAGATACTATGGGAGGCCGACCTTAACGCCCCTAACTGTCGGCACTAGGCAACTGGCGAGGACATGAGAACCCATAATCTCTGTAGACCAAACATTTAAGGTCGTTTACCTTAAATTAACTATAGCGATTCCTGATTAGACAAGGTACGCCAGAAGCCTTGTTGGAAAAGCACTACAGGAATCGCCACATACTTCACGCCAGCGAAAACCGCTATATGGTCATAGCCGATGAATCTTTTAGAAACTAATCATCTTTCAGAAATTATAGCGACTTCTAACGTGAATTGTTACTACTCAGGCTTAAAAAAATCTCTATTTTTTAAGGGTTGTCATGGGAA